>CAVHKR010000024.1:0-13830 GCA_963636615.1 Acutalibacteraceae bacterium
GGTACATTGTCTGCAACTGCAGTAGCTATGAACTCCTCATACTCTGTTCCGTTCCACAAATACCATTTGCCGTTCTCTTTCTTTACAGCATCAAGAGCATCCTTGCCGTCAGCACCGTTAGCACCGTCTACTCCGACAGCCTTAACTTCTGTCTTTACACCGTCGCATACCCAATAGCCATCCTCTGAAATGGTCCATTGTGTACCGTCTGTTCCGGCTGCACCTGTAGCGCCTGTAGCTCCGTCAGCACCGTTTGTGATGGTATAGCTGCTGCCGCCTGAGAAAGTTACGGTGAAACCGTTGGTCACAGGAGTCACACTGGTAATCCACTGTCCTCCGTTGATTTTAGCCTCTATGGCTGAAATCTGCGATTTGATCTGTGTCAATTCTGTGTTGATGGCATCAATGTCATCATCATAGTCTTTACAAGACACGAACACCTCTGTAGAGGCCACCATTAAGGTAGCTGCAAGAAGTGCACTTAAAAATCTTTTGTTCATAATAAAAGCACTTTTAAATTAAAAAATTGGTTGTGTTATTGTCTACTTTAACGTAATGCAAAACCGTATTTCTCTTACTAAGAGAAGTACTGCACAGCGCAAAGTTATACAAATTCGCACAAATAGCAAGCGAAATTGCAAAAAAATTCTTTTCAAAATAATCTTTTAGCCACACAAATATCAGGAAATCTGCAAGCAAAAATAGCGTAAACACTTGATTATCAGCACTTGAATTTCTCTTAGTAAGAGAAGTGCTTTTTTTATTGCTGTTTTTTTTCTGCAATTATACGCTGTTTAACTTTTTGTTAAGTTATCATTTGCTGCTATAGAAAATTTTGTAAAACACCATATTACATGGTTTGTTCTGCTTCAGATATTAAGGCTGCCGCTCGCTTACCGGCAACAGCTGCCAGCTCGGTGAATGTAGCCTCCTTTATTCTTTTAACACTTCCAAAATGTTGCAAGAGCTTCTGCTCCGTAGCCTCCCCTATTCCGGGAATCTCCCTTAACCAACTGCTTATCTGAGTTTTTGAGCGCAGTTGCCTGTGGAATGTAATACCAAATCTGTGGGCTTCATCTCTAAGGTGCATGAGTAGCTTTAAAGATGGGGAGCTCTTGCCAATAAGAAAGGGTGTTGCTTCATACGGAGATATTATCTCCTCTAATCGTTTGGCTATACTCACTATCTCTATCTCCTCTGTAAGTCCTAAGTCTGCCAATGCTTTATACGCAAAGGAGAGTTGTCCTTTTCCTCCGTCTATGAGGATGAGTTGTGGCAGCTGTCCCCTCTCTTTTAATAATCGGGAATAGCGTCTGTACACAACTTCATACATAGATGCAAAATCATTTGCCCCTACTACTGTCTTTATCTTAAAATGCCTGTAATCTTTTTTTGACGGTCTGCCGTTCCTAAACACCACACAAGAGGCTACAGGATTGGTGCCCTGTATGTTAGAGTTGTCGAAACATTCTATCTGATATGGCAGATGTTTTAATTTCAGATCCTCCTTTAACCTTTGCAGTCTGTTGGTATCTGCCTCCTGAGGGTTCTTTATCTCCTCCTGCTTGAGCCTTTCAAATTTAAAGGCATTGGCGTTTTTTGTGCTCAAATCCAAGAGGGCGGCTTTGTCTCCCTTTAAAGGTACTCTGAACCTGTCTGAAATCTCCATCTCCAACGGCATAAATGGCACTAATATCTCCGCACATGATACCTGTGAAAGGAAATTGGCCGGTTGCTGAGATGAAATATTCTTTCCCTGCCAAAGCATCTTGTATGCCTCCATTATAAAACGGGACAGCACCTCTGTCTGTTCCTCCTCTACCCCTAATCTGAACTCCATGTTAAAGGTTTCCACTATACAGCCCCCGTTGATTCTCATAAAGTTCCCAAATGCACTCCCTCTCTCGGAGACAATAGAAAAGAGGTCGAGGTTGTTTATAGAGGGGTGTACTATAAGCGATTTGCTGTAGTGATTGCGCAAAAGGGTTATCTTTTCTTTATACTCCATGGCTGTTTCAAACTCCAATGCGGTGGAGGCTTCTTCCATTTTCCCCTTAAACTGCTTTATGAGATATGCACTGTTGCCTTTAAGTATCTCTTTAATATCCTCTATATAACTGTCGTACTGTTGATTGGAAACATATCCCACACAGGGGGCACAGCATTTTTTAATATGATAGTTAAGACATGGCTTAAACTTTTTCTGCTCTATTCCCTGCTGTGAAAGTTGTAGGTTACAGTCTCTTAACGGAAAAAGGGATGTAATCAGCTTTATTATCTCTTTTGCGTGCATTACAGAGCTGTACGGCCCAAAATATTGCGACCCGTCTTTTATAAAACGTCTTGTAAGGATAATCCTTGGGAAAGGTTCGTTTTTTATGGCAATCCATGGATAGCCTTTGCTGTCTTTGAGCAGAATATTGTATTTGGGCTTGTACTGCTTTATAAGATTGTTCTCTAAAAGGAATGCATCCTCCTCTGTCTCTACCACCGTATGGGCAACATCTGCAATCTTGCTTACTAACATCTTGGTTTTTACCGGTTTCTTATCTACGGCTACAAAGTAAGATGAGACCCTTTTATGCAGATCTTTTGCCTTTCCAACGTATATGACCGCACCTGCATTATCATAAAACCTGTACACCCCGGGAGAGTGCGGAAGCAGTGCCACTTTGTTTCTAACATCCATATTTATTATATTTGCCTCTTTACAGATAAGATATTACTATGAGCAATACAAAATTAGTTAATAATTCTCAAGTTAAGAATGCCCTTAAGATTAACGGGGTTACGGGGGATATTATTGCACGTCTTGCAATGCAGGTAACAGGGCTCAACAAGATGAACCACATTTATCGCAGCATAGGTCATTATCAGGGGGTTGAGTTTGCTCAAAAACTTATGGAGTATCTGAATATCGAATGTGATTTTCTTCCCGATGAATTAAAGAACATTCCTGCAAACGAGCCGGCAATACTTGTTTCAAACCACCCTTTTGGGGCTATCGACGGTATTATGATGCTTGCAATTATTGGCAAGCTAAGACCTGATTTAAAGATACTTACTAATTTTCTTCTATCATATATCCCAAATCTTAGCAATCATTTTCTTCCGGTTAATCCGTTTACAGACAGGCCGGGGCTAAAAAGCAGCCTCAAAGGGCTGAAATTAGCCAAAGAGACCTTGGCAGAGGGGGGATTACTTGGGCTGTATCCATCGGGAGAGGTATCATCAAGCAGAAATAAGGAGAAGGTTGTAAAGGATATTCCATGGCAGCCATCTATAATAAAGCTCATACGTAATGCCGGGGTGCCTGTTATCCCTGTCTATTTCCATGGAGAAAATTCTAAGTTTTTTCATTTTATAGGTAAGGTGCATCCCATGTTAAGGACAGTGAGGTTGCCGCACGAGTTGGCCAATAAGCACAACAAGACTATCTCTATGCGGCTTGGAAAGCCTGTTTCGGTGTCGGAGATTGCAGAATACACATCGGATGCAGAGCTTGGGGCATATCTGTATAACAGGACATACGCATTGGAATCTGAGGTATGCGGCACAAAACACAGGGAGAAAGAGGTTAGGTCAGAATACACGCAACCTGTTGCCCAACCGTTGGACAGGGGGTTGCTTGTAGAAGAGCTGGCCGCACTAAGTTCTCGCAAATTGTTTGAGATGGCAGATTATGAGTGCTATCTGTGCGACTATTCTGAGATTCCTAATATGATGTATGAGCTTGGTCGGTTGAGGGAGGAGACCTTTAGGGCTGTTGGAGAGGGGACAAACAAAGCTTTAGATACAGATGACTATGATACATACTACAAGCAGATGTTTTTATGGAACAAGGTAACCTGCGAACTTGTTGGGGCGTACAGGCTTGGGATTGGAGATGAAATCTTTGCAGAGAAGGGGATAAAAGGGTTCTATACAGATACCCTGTTCAGATACAAACAGCGGATGAGCTACTACCTTAGTCACTCCATTGAGTTGGGACGCTCGTTTGTTGCTGTAAAATACCAGAAGGAGGCCCTGCCTCTCATGCTGCTTATAAAGGGGATTATGTACACCGTATTACGTTATCCCAATATTGGATACCTTATAGGGCCGGCAAGTATAAGTGCCTCATATCCTCTATTTTACCGTAGCATGATGGTCTATTACCTTACAAACAGGCAGTCTTTGTGGGAGCTTAAACATAATGTAAGGCCTATACATCCGTTTAAAGAGGAGTTCTACAGGGTAAACCCAACGGATCTGTTGTATGGCAAAATGGATTCGTTAGAGAAGTTCGACAGATTTATCTTTAAATTGAGCGATGGCAGATACAGGTTGCCTACCCTGCTTAAGAGATATATTAAGATGAATGCAAAAATCATTGATTTTAATGTAGATCCAGATTTCAACTACAGCCTGGACGGCCTTATAATGCTTAACCTGTCTGAGATTCCGAGACTGGAGATAGAGCTGCTGTCAAAGGAGTTTACAGACAAGTCCGAGATATACCGCAGGTTTGATATTATGGATTAGGGGACAGGGTCGTATCCGCTGCCTCCCCACGGATGACACCTCAGCACTCTGCGCACAGATAGATACAGGCCTTTAAAAGGGCCGTATTTTTTTAATGCCTCTATTGCATACTGAGAGCAGGTTGGGGTAAACCTGCAGGTAGGCGGTTTAAGGGGGGATATGCAGATCTGATAGAACCGCACAAGAACAAGCAACGGGAACGACGCAACCTCTCTCCAGTTAATTCTCTTCATTTACCTCCCCCTTTATTTTATGCAGAATACCGCAGATGGCTTTCTCTATTGCCCTGTACGGCAATTCTGTTTTGGCAACATATACAAACAGTATGTTAAGATGGCTGCCAACCTCTAAGGTTACCAATTGTTTGTTGGTTCTATATGCCTCTCTTATCCTGCGCTTTAACAGATTCCTCATAACAGCCCTCTTAAAGTTTCTTTTTGGGACCGACACCATTATCCGTACGGCACAACCCTCTGTCTCTACAAGCTTGTCATCTTTATATACAGAATAGACAGCCTTAAAAGGGAAACCAAAAGTTGATTTCCCTTTTAAAAGCAGTTCCCCTATCTCTTTCCGCGATTTAAGTCTTTCCTGTTTAGACAGAGAATATGTTTTCATCGCTAAAGGGTTTTATCTGAAGCGAGATACAGATCCAATGCCTTGGCCACAGATGGAGCCTCCGGTGTTGGAGCAAGTATCTGCGGATTAATCTTTACTGTTTTAAGAGCCTTGAGACTCGCCGGCCCGAATGCCGCAAACCGAATCTGTTGTGGTGTAAAGTTAGGATAATTTTCAAATATAGACTTAACATCCTGAGGTGTATAGACCACTATTATATCATATTTGTGCAGGTCTATCTGTGTAAGATCAGATATTATGGTCTTTACAAATGCTGCACTGCCAAATTTATACTTTGTTTTGGCAAACAGCTTATGCAAGTCTGTTTTCTGGTTCTCCGTAGAGGCAATAAGGAATCTCTCCTCCTTATGCTTGCTCCCAATAAGCTCCGGTATAGAGGCAATTGTTCCGTTTCCAAAGAATATCTTTCTTTTTCTGTAAACAATGTGCTTCTGCAGATAGACTGCAATAGACTCGGAGGTACAGAAATACTTCATATCTTCTGGAACAGTTATCCTAAGCTCCTCGCAAAGTTTAAAGAAGGCATCTATAGTGGTTTTTGATGTAAACACAATAGCAGAAAAATCCAATATATTTATCTTCTGTGCCCTAAACTCCTTTGCACTCAGGGTTTCTACCTTAAAGAAAGGCATAAACTCTATATTGACTCCATACTTTGATGTCAAGTCTGTATATGGGGCAGGTGTAGCAGGTACCGGTTGCGATATTAGAATATTATTTATACCCATAGAGTACGTTAATTTTGTAATACTATCTTCACCAAGACAATCAATGGTAATAATTCAAGGGTGCAAAGATACAAAAAAAGAGAAAATCTGCTGCCAAATATTGATTGCCTTCAATTACCCCGTTTGGCTCTGTAGCCCTCTTTGGTTAAAATAGCTGTTATCTTGTCTCTCAAATCTCCCTGGATAAGAATGACCCCCTCCTTGGCAGTGCCTCCAACACCGCATTTGGTTTTTAGTAATCTCGACAACTCCTGCAGATCTTCATCTGCTCCAACAAACCCCTCAACGGCTGTCATCTGTTTGCCGGCACGCCCTTTCTTGTCTAACCTTACCGTAAGCTTCTGCTTGCAGGGGGGCAAAGTCTCTGTAATATCCTCCTCTCCTGTATTGTATTCATAATTGGGATTGGTAGAATATACCATCCCTAACCTGCTCTTCCAATCATTATTTGCCATAGCGTTTTATATTTTTTAAAGGGCTAATTTACAAACCTTTAATTAAATATCCCGAACATGCTGCTTCCGCTGCCGGTCATTGAGGCGTATACGGCTCCTCTGTTGTAAAGGGATTGCTTGTACTCTGCAAGCACAGGATATTTGGCAAAGACCGTCTGCTCAAAATCATTAAAGATGAGGTTTTTCCACTCTTCAACAGGAGCTTTTACCAACTCTGTAAGCGGACGGTTGTCTACAGGCTGTTCCTGCCGGCAGCTGCGTGGTACTATCCCTCTGTAAGCATCGGCAGTTGAGACAAAGAGCGGCGGAAACAGAAATTCAAACTGGTATCCGGCGGGCAGTGAGAACTCTATTGGGGTAAGCAGTTCCCCTCTCCCCTCTCCAAGCATCGGGGTGTTATCTATAAAGAAGGGGCAGTCGCTGCCAAGTTGCAGAGACAGCTCTTTCAGCTGTTTGCCGGAGAGACCGCAGCTGTAGATGCTGTTGAGGGTTTTAAGGGTAAAAGAGGCATCTGCAGAACCCCCTCCAAGCCCTGCTCCTACCGGAATCTGTTTATGCAGATGTATATATACCGGAGGCAGTTTACCTCCGGTTGCCTCGTCTATTGTATTATAAGCCTTTACACAAAGATTATCTGCCGGACTTCCGGCCTCTATCCCTGTCTGTCTGAACAGCACTTTGCCGTACAGGATTACATCTTTGCTGTACTCCCCCTCCAAATGACAATTATCTGAAATTTCGAGAATATCCGTTAGCGTGGGTACAGGAAGAAAGAGAGTTTCTATATTATGAAAACCATCCTCTCTCTTGCCGAGCACCTTAAGCCCCAGATTTATCTTTGCATTCGGATATACAACTCTGTTCATATTCTATTAATTGTTAGGCATGCCCCCTCTCTTATTAAAAATTATTTTATACTTCGTATACAATCACTACGCCTCGGCATAATCAATAACACCCAAATAGCCAATTTAATTACATTTTAACCGCATTTGGAATAACCACAATTCATACACACCAAACACCCCTCCTGATAAACAAGATTGCTGGAATTACATTTAGAACAACGTTTGCCGGTATCATCTTTGGTGCCGTCTGGAATGTAACGTTTGAGAGAACGTTCAACTCCGTTTTTCCAGGTGTTAATGGTTTCGTTGTCTAATTGAAGACCGTTTATGAGGTTTATAACATCTGTGATAGGCATTCCGTGGCGAAGCACACCGGAGATAAGTTTTGCATAATTCCAGTATTCCTTGTTAAACATGTGGGAAATGCCGCCAACAATGTTGGTGTAACCGTATTTGTCTGTATATTGGAAATCGTAGCGACTGCGTCCGGTTTTTATATCTCGCTCTTTTACTATGAAGCCTTTCTCAACGGATTTTGGGATATTACGGCTGTCGTCATCTACAAGACCTGTAAAAATCTCGTATGGAGCACCGTTCATTTTACCTACAAGGGCCATCCATTGTTCATTGCCGTTTTTAAAGTGAATGACATCTGCCTCTAACGATTTAGGACGTTCTTTTGGCTTTATGGCCGCATTTGGGGTCTCTTTGTTCTCTTTTGCAGAGACAAGGACTCCTGCGCGTGAACCGTCTCTGTAAACTGTAACACCTTTGCATCCAACCTCCCACGCTGTTTTGTAGACATCTGCAACCAACTCCTCTGTAACTGAGTTTGGCAGGTTGACGGTAACACTTATTGAGTGGTCTACCCATTTCTGAATACTGCCTTGCATCTTTACCTTTGCAATCCAGTCTATATCGTTAGATGTAGCCTTGTAATATGGAGATTTTTTAACAAGCCCCTCTATCTCCTTTACAGGGAGAGATTTTACATTCTCAACGGAGTATCCGTTAACTCTGCACCATTCGAGGAATTTGTGATGGAACACATAATACTCCTCCCAGCAATCTCCAACATCATCTTTAAAGGTTATTACAGCATTCTTGTCGTTTGGATTAACCTTCCTTCTCCTAATGTAGAATGGCAGGAACACCGGTTCTATGCCGGATGTGGTCTGTGTCATAAGACTGGTTGTTCCGGTAGGGGCAATGGTTAGCATAGAGATGTTCCTCCTGCCATATTTTACCATCTGCTCATATAGAGATGGTTCTGCCTCCTTTATTCTGTCTATCATTGGGTTATGTTTCTCTCTTTCTGCACTGAAGATAGGGAAGGTACCACGCTCCTTTGCCATTGTAACAGATGATCTGTATGCCTCAACTGCCAGATTCTTCTGAACATTAACAGAAAAATCTATTGCTTTGTCAGATCCGTATCTAAGCCCCAGTGCAGCAAGCATATCCCCCTCTGCCGTTATTCCAAGGCCTGTTCTTCTGCCCTCCAATCCTTTCTGTCTTATCTTCTCCCAAAGCTCTCTCTCAACCCTCTTTATATCTTTATCTTCTGGATCTGAATTGATTTTTGCAAGAATGGCGTCTACTTTCTCTATCTCAAGGTCTATGAGGTCATCCATAAGTCTCATTGCCTTGTGTACATGGTCATGGAACAGCTCCATATCAAATGAAGCCGCTTTTGTAAACGGATTCTTAACATACGAATAAAGGTTTATTGCTATAAGACGGCATGAATCGTAAGGACACAACGGTATCTCTCCGCATGGGTTTGTACTTACAGTCTTGTAGCCTAAGTCTGCGTAACAGTCCGGTATAGATTCCCTTATTACCGTATCCCAGAACAGCACACCCGGCTCTGCAGATTTCCATGCGTTATGGATTATCTTTTTCCACAGCTTCTGTGCGTTTATGTTCTTTACAACCTTTGGGTTCTTGGAATCTATGGGGTACTGCTGTACATACTCCTCTCCGTTTAAGGCCGCTTTCATAAACTCATCATCTATCTTTACAGAGACATTTGCCCCTGTAACTTTGCCCTGCTCCATCTTTGCATCTATAAAACTCTCGGCATCGGGATGTTTAATAGATATTGTAAGCATGAGCGCACCTCTTCTGCCATCTTGCGCAACCTCTCTTGTTGAGTTTGAATATCTCTCCATAAACGGCACTATACCGGTAGAGGTAAGGGCACTGTTGAGTACTGCGCTTCCAGCGGGCCTGATATCTGACATATCATGTCCTACGCCTCCTCTCCGTTTCATAAGCTGCACCTGCTCCTCATCCATTTTAAGGATACCGCCGTAGGAGTCGGCAGGATTGGCAGTGCCTATGACAAAACAGTTTGAGAGGGAGGCTACCTGGAAGTTGTTTCCCATTCCTGTCATGGGGCCTCCTTGCGGAACTATATATTTGAACTCCTTTAGAAGATTGTAAATCTCATCTTCTAACAGAGGATTTGGATATTTCTTCTCTATTCTGGCAAACTCGTGAGCTAATCTGTGGTGCATATCATCGGGAGACTTTTCATACAGATTCCCAAATGAATCTTTCATGGCATACTTGTTAATCCATACCTGTGCGGCCAATTCATCTCCCTTAAAGTACTTAATACTCTCGTCTAAAGCTTCTTTATACGTATATGTTGTCATGATATAATAGATTTTGAACCTGCAAGATACTTTTTTTTGCACCTTACAGGCCTTTTGTCATGTTTTATTTTTCAACAAAATATTAACAACAGTGGGTACTGCAGTTTGAGCATTTTGAGAATTCTCCTCTGAGACGTTTTTCAACAAGGTCTGTTAGCCGTCTCCTTAACTGCTCGTTTGATATTTTATCCAATACGGCCTGCGCGAATGCCTGCTGCTGCAACAATATTGCTTCATTCAGTTCTATCCCTCTCGAACGCATGTAGAACAGCTCGTTTTCATCCAATCTTCCAACGGTTGCACCATGGGAGCATTTCACATCGTCTGCATAAATCTCCAGATGCGGTTCTGTAAATGCTTTTGCCGTCTCAGATGCCAGTATATTATTGTTTGCCTGATATGCCTCTGTCTTCTGTGCATCCTTGGCAACATAGACCGTTCCGTTGAAATGCGATACGGAGCTCCCCTCCAACACCCCTTTAAACAGCTGGTTGCTATGGCATTCCCCTATGTTGTGGAATACATTCACCTCTGTTACAATCCTCTGCTCCCCGTCTCCAAAATAGAGTCCGCTAAGAGAAGCCTCGCCCCCTCTGCCGTTGAGGTTCACAGATACTTTGTTCCCTATAACCCCTCCGTGCAGGGAGATGAGATACAGCCTTAGCCGCGAACTCCTGCCCATATCTACTCTCATTACGCTGGCATGGCTTGCCTTGTTGTGTTCGTTCTGCATGATAATCAGATCTAACATTGCATCCTCTCCAACCGTAATGTTAATATTTTCCGCTGTCTCAAACGGTGCCTCTGCCAAAGTATGTGCGCAATAGAGCAACTTGGCAGCCCCTCCCCTCCCTACATTGATGTTAACGCTGTAGTCTACATTCTTTGCCATAGGATCTCTCCTCACAGCTATAACCTGGGTAAGCATCTTCTCAACAACACCTGCAGGGGTCTCCATCTCTAACCCCTTTCTACCATCGCATACACCATCTATAATGAATCTCTGCCGGGTATTTTCCAACGGTACCCTGCATACGAAATCCTCCTTAATCTGCTTAACGGTAGGAACAAACAGCAAATCCTTATATTTATTCTCCATGTCTTCTTTTTTCTTCCCAATAATCACTGACCTGTAACTAAATTCTTAATCTCTCTATACGGTCTCCTCTATGAGCCAGTCGTAACCCCGTTTCTCTACCTCCAAAGCCAGCTCTTTGCCTGATGTCTTTATTATCCGGCCTTTATAGAGCACATGTACTATGTTGGGTACTATGTAATCCAACAACCTCTGGTAGTGAGTAATGACTATCGATGCGTTATCGGGAGTCTTTAGTTTGTTTACACCGTTGGCTACAATCCTAAGAGCATCTACGTCAAGGCCGCTGTCTGTCTCATCCAATATTGCAAGGGTGGGATTGAGCATAGCCATTTGGAAAATCTCGTTCCGCTTCTTCTCTCCACCGGAAAAGCCTACATTTACCCCTCTCGACGAGAAAGCGGGATCCATGTCTACTATAGCCATCTTCTCTCTCATAAGCTTAAGGTACTCTGCCGCGGTTAACGGTGGCAGTTTATGATATTTCCTATGCTCGTTTACAGCTGCCTTCATAAAATTAACATTGGTAACGCCCGGTATCTCAACCGGATACTGGAATCCCAAAAAGATGCCGACCCAAGATCTCTCTTCCGGAGAGAGTTTTAACAGATCCTGTCCGTTAAATGTAACGGAACCGCCTGTTACCTCGTAGTTCTCTTTTCCGGCAAGTACTGCAGATAGAGTGCTTTTTCCCGATCCGTTGGGCCCCATTATTGCGTGAACCTCCCCTCTGTTGACTGTAAGATTTATCCCTTTCAAAATCTCTTTACCGTTTATGCTTGCGTGCAAGTCTCTTATCTCTAACAAACTCATATATAATATTTTATTTTTCTCTAACAGTTTCTAAATACTCTTTGCGCCAGATAAAGAACCCCATTAAGGCCAATACTATATATCCGGCAGATACAAACGGCAGGAATGCCAGCCCTGCCTTAACATACAGTATGATATTGGTTGTGTTTACTATAAGCCATACTCCCCAGCAATCTAATTTCTTTTGGGCGGAAAGGAGCTGCGCCAACAGGATGAATCCTGTAACCATAGCGTCTAAATAGGGTGTTCTGGCCATTGGGAATGTATTGGGCCACAACAGGTTAAGTTTACTTAAAAAGAATCCCCATGCCAACGTAAAAACCGCTATGGCAAGCAGGTAGATTGCCCTCTGCCTATTTGTAAGGAGTGTTACCTTTAACAATTTACGGCTGTTCTCCTCCTCCTTTTTGGGATGTGTCCACCGCCAGTGCCCAAACAAGTTTATAATAAAGGAGACCGGTTGCAACAGCATGCTGGAATAGAGATGCTTCTGTAAAAACATCAGAAACAGCAAGATATTGTACAGATACCCCACCCAGAAGTTAAGAACTCTGCCTCTTGTTGCCAAAAAAACACAGCCGAGGCCGGCAACCACTCCAAAAAATTCGAGATAACTGACCCCCTGCCCTGCTATGCTGAAAAATATATTCTCTATACTGAACATTTTCTAAACCTGTATTTTCCCTGTGCAAAATTTATCGGGAAGCATTGGCTAACCAATTGAACCCTCAAGTGTAACCTGCAAAAGTTTCTGTGCCTCAACCGCAAACTCCATTGGCAGTTTGTTAAGTACCTCTTTTGCGTATCCGTTAACAATAAGCCCCACTGCATCCTCTGCCGTAATACCTCTTTGGCGGCAGTAGAACAGCTGATCTTCCCCTATCTTTGAGGTTGTAGCCTCATGCTCAACCACCGCGCTTGGGTTATCGGACTCAATGTATGGAAAGGTGTGCGCTCCGCATTTGTCTCCAAGCAACAGACTGTCGCACTGTGAGTAGTTTCTTGCATTCTCTGCGTTTGGCGATACCTTTACCAGACCTCTGTAGCTGTTCTGGCTGTATCCGGCAGAGATACCTTTGCTAACAATACGGCTGCGTGTGTTCTTGCCAAGATGTATCATCTTTGTGCCTGTGTCTGCTTGCTGATGGTTGTTGGTAACGGCAACGGAGTAGAACTCGGAAACAGAGTTGTCTCCCTTTAGTATTGTGCTTGGGTATTTCCATGTAATTGCAGAGCCTGTCTCAACCTGTGCCCAGAAAAGACGGCTGTTCTCCCCCTTGCAGATACCGCGTTTTGTAACAAAGTTATAGATACCCCCTCGGCCCTGTTTGTCTCCCGGATACCAGTTCTGGACCGTTGAGTACTTGACCTCTGCATCTCTCTGCACCACAATCTCAACCACTGCCGCATGAAGCTGGTTTTCATCTCTTTGAGGCGCAGTACACCCCTCAAGATAGCTTACGTAAGACCCCTCGTCTGCAACAATGAGGGTTCTCTCAAACTGACCTGTTCCCTTTGCGTTTATCCTAAAGTATGAAGACAGCTCCATTGGGCATCTTGTACCTTTGGGAATATAACAGAATGACCCGTCCGAAAAGACTGCGGAGTTGAGTGCTGAAAAGAAGTTGTCATTGTAAGGTACAACGCTCCCCAAATATTTCCTAACAAGATCCGGGTAATCTCTAACTGCCTCCGAGAATGAGCAGAATATAACCCCTTTTTCTGCTAAAGTCTCTCTGAATGTGGTTTTTACAGATACACTGTCAAATACTGCGTCTACCGCAACTCCTCCAAGCACATTCCGTTCATGAAGCGGAATGCCAAGTTTGTCAAAGGTTGCCTCCAACTCAGGGTCTATCTCTTTGCTCTCTTTCTTTGCCGCAGGTGCTGCATAATATATAATATCTTGATAATCCATCTTGGGTATATTCAGGTGCGCCCAGGTAGGCATGGTCATTGTTACCCACTTCCTGTATGCTTTGAGCCTGAACTCTAACAACCATTCCGGTTCACCCTTCTTTGCCGATATGAGACGGACTATATCCTCGTTAAGCCCCTTTGGTA
>CAVHKR010000025.1:0-13374 GCA_963636615.1 Acutalibacteraceae bacterium
GGACCATACTGTTGTTACTTCTTTCATCCAGACTTTAACTGTTGGTCTCGTAGTTTCAACGAGTCAGCCCATTTTATATGCTTATTAAAAAGGCAACTGCTGCGTGATACCTGTTTTGGCTCTCCTCTGCTCAGAGGACTTTGCTTGATGCAGTTGCTAATGCAACGCTTTGGTTCACTACGCTCACGCCTTGCGGCTTATTAAAGAACATCGTACGCCTTGCACTTTTTTCTATACTTCTAAAACTTTAATAAGGAATATACTGTCAATGCTTTTAGCAAGCCTTGAAAACTCTATTCTTATTAATTTTTAATTTATAGCATAGACTATAAAATGGGGTCGCGGACTATACCGCCAGTAGGGAGTTTCACCCTGCCCTGAAGATTCGGCTGCAAAAGTAGAAAATATTTTCAAATCTGCAGCATATAGTTAAATAGTACGCTTATAAGCTCTTCTATGCCATGGCATAGAAGAGCTGCGTAAAAGCAACCCTATACGCTCAATTTCGTTTCTTTATAGTATATTTGCGGTCTGATAAAACTCGCTATAACCAATGGTAAACATGCTTAAATTCGCCAACAGCCTGACAGAGCTGTTATTGGAGAATATCCCAAATGACAGAATGGTTTTCATAATAGCCGATTCTAATGTAGGTCATATAATAAAGCAGATTAAAGCTCTCATTATCAACAATCAGCTACCCACTGCAGAGGTAATTGACATATTTACTGGAGAGAACAACAAGACCATGTTCACCATAGAGAAATTGGTAGGCAGACTAATGGAGAGGGGCGCAGACAGAAACTGCTTCATAGTTGGTGTTGGCGGAGGAATCACAACAGACATAGTTGGATTTACAGCCGGCATATACAAACGGGGCGTTGAGTTTGGTTTTATTCCTACCACTTTGCTTGCGCAGACAGATGCATCAATAGGGGGCAAAAACGGTGTAAACTTCAACGGCTACAAAAATATTCTTGGAGTAATAAGGCAGCCCAACTGGATTGGCATAACTCCCGATGTCCTAAGATCCCTCCATCCAAGAGAATTTAGGGCAGGTATAGCGGAGATGCTAAAGACATTTATGATTTACGACAAAGAGTCATACGAGAGAGCAGTATCATATTTCACCACCATAAACAGATTTGCCCAAGAGCATCAGAGCATAATAGACCCCGCAACAGAGAAGATATACAACGAGGAGGAGCTGATATCTCTTATAAAAATCTGCGCCAGGCACAAACTCGCTGTCGTAGAGAAAGATGAATTTGAGATGGGCGAAAGGAGAGTGCTCAACCTTGGCCACACATTTGCCCATGCCATAGAGAAAGAGTTTAATTATCCCGATAACGGATTCCCGGAGATTATGCATGGCGAGGCTGTTGCACTTGGCGTAATCATGGCCTCAAAACTTGCAGGTAACAGCAGTTTCTCGGAGAAGATCTCTGCCGACTACCGCAGTTGTGGATTTCCTGTAACCATGGAGGAGTTTGTAACAGAGGCCGTTAAGAACGGAAGGGCAGAGAGGGTAACCCACATAAACAGCAAAAGGATAATTTCACATATAAAGAATGACAAAAAAATAGAGGGTGACAAACTTCACCTTATTATCCCTTATGGTTTTAACGATGTAAGAGATATAATGGTTCCGGTAGTGGATTTAGACAACATTGTTGCATCCCTAAAATAAACCACTATTGTCATCATCTTACTTCTGCATAACATGTTGCAATAACTTGAAGCTCAATATTATTATTTTAGAACCTATACTAAATGTAAAGTCTGTTTATGATTTGCATAAGCATAAAGGAGCATGATTTTGAAAAATGCAAGAGGATACTGACCGGCTATACTATCGGGAACTGTCTCTTTGAACTTAGAGCAGATCTATGCGGATTTACACCTGCTCAGATTGAGGAGCTGACCTCGCTGACCCCCAATCTTATCATAACATGCAGGAGTAACAGAGCCGGTGGCAGCAAAACAGAAAAGGAGGCGCTTGAACTCATGACAGCAGCCATAAGACATGGTGCCAAATATGCAGACATAGAGATAGAGGCATCCCCAGACCATTTAGAGTATATAAAGGCTTACGCTACGGCCAACAGTTGCAAACTTATTGTCTCATACCATAACTTTACAGAAACCCCCACATTAGACGAACTTTGCCATATACGCACCCTGTGCGAGAGAAAAGGGGCAGATATTGTTAAGATTGTAACAACGGCACACTCCACGGAGGATTCCATGCGTGTTCTCTCTCTGTACAATGCACAACACAGCACCTCTACCCCACTTGTAGCCTTTGCAATGGGTGAGGCAGGTAGATTTACAAGGTTAAGCTGTCTTTATCTTAAATCTCCCTTTACATATTGTAGCATAGATGGAGCAGAAACAGCTCCGGGGCAGTACTGTGCAGATGAGGTAGAGCAGATATTGAACCCTGCAAACTACCCGTATCTGTTCGGCTCTCAGCTTCCAGACAAATCCGCCTCTCCGGTAGATATACCTGTTCCATGTTCAAAGAGCATTGCGCAAAGAGCCATTATAGCAGCGGCATTGGCAAACGGTACAACAATCCTACACAACTACACCCCCTGCAATGACTCTGAGGCTGCGCTCTCTGTTATAACAGCATTAGGATGCAGAGTTGAGCGTAGTGGGGAGGATGATAAAGCAGATGGAGAATCTGCCGGGACACTAAAGATTTTCTCTCCCGGAGTCCTTAATTTAGGTAGAGGAGTAGAGGGTGATAATATTGAACTTAATACCGGAGAATCGGGGCTGCTGGCCAGGTTGCTCATGCCCTTATCTGCAATTATTGCCCGAAACACAGCAAAAAAGGTAACATTAAATGGCATAGGATCTATCTTGCACAGAGACCTGTCTGAAGCTATAAATATATTAATGTTATATGGTATAAAATGCTCGTACACTGTTAGTAACAACAAAAAGGCAACGCTGCCTATAACCATTGGCAGCGGTTTTTTCTCCACAGAGGCTGTTAACATGGACAATAATACAGTTTGCAGAGCAGAAGTACCAGATAAAGTTGTCATAAACGGAGCTTGCAGCTCCCAGACAATATCCGGAATACTTATGGCTTTGCCATTGCAAAATGGGAATATAGTTGTACATGTAGAAACCCCAGCCAGTGTGCCATATCTTGATTTGACTGTTGATGTATTAAAAAATTTCTCTGTCGTTTGTAAAAAAACAATTGCAGATAAGGCCATTGAATTTGTAATTGCAGGCAATCAAGAATATACTCCGTGCGAGTGCAGATTGGCCGCAGATTGGAGTTCTGCAGCATATTTTAAAGTGTTGGAGATACTTGGGGCAAACATTAACATTACAGGGATGCATTTTGGTGGGAATCAGGCGGATGAGGCAATTATGGATGTTTGCACTCTGTGTAAGGATGGCACAGAGGATACGAGTCAACTAAAAGCTTTTGACTTTGACGCAACAGATTGTCCGGACCTTTTCCCCATCATCTCTACTCTTGCGCTGTTCTGTAATGGAACATCAAAAATAAGAGGGGTACACAGGCTTGCAGAGAAGGAGAGCAACCGAGCAGAGTCTATCTGCTGTGAGCTGCTAAAGACAGGAGCAAAGATTTCCATTGAAAATGATTCACTTATAATAGAAGGAGATAGCAGACGCCTTCACAGAGAGGGGTGGGGTAAAAAGTGGACAGACAGTGCTCCGCTGCTGTTTGACACACACAACGACCATCGGATAGCAATGAGCCTTATTGTTCTGTCATGCAAGCTGCCGGTGCCGGTAAAGCTGAACAATATAGGATGTATAGATAAATCTTTCCCCGGTTTCCTTAACCTGTTTAATATGTTACTGCAATAACTACTTTAATTTACAATTTATGTTTACAGTTATTGGGCTTATGTTCTGCGGTATTTTTGCCGGTTATGCCTTAAGGAGGATACACTACCTGCAGTATCTCTCTAAAGGGATCTCAATAACCATATATCTGCTGCTGTTCTTTCTTGGAATCTCTGTAGGTGCCAATAAAGAGGTTATAACAAATCTGCCCTCAC
This sequence comes from Acutalibacteraceae bacterium, assembly GCA_963636615.1. Lineage (GTDB taxonomy): Bacteria > Bacteroidota > Bacteroidia > Bacteroidales > UBA932 > Egerieousia. The sequence continues at coordinate 4,059 of CAVHKR010000025.1, forward strand.
TTGGAGGTAATGCACTCTTTATATCAACAATGGCTGTTGCAGGCAGCTGCATAGCGGCCAAAGTTGTCTACCTGCTCTTCTTTAGAAAAGACAAACAGTTTGGCTTTAATCCATGCAAGAGAGAAGAGAGTATAGGAAGCAGCAAAGAGGGCAAGGACGCAGGCAGAAATGGCAATGCAATGATGGGCAGTATAAAAGTAGTTGCGTTTTTTGTTCTTGGAGCTTTGTTTGGCTATCTCCTCTCTAATCATGCATCTCTCCCCACAGTCTTGTCAGAGGGTTACATGACTCAATGGGTGCTCTATCTGTTGATGATTCAGGTCGGAGCAAGCATAGGGAGCGACAAGAACCTTAAAGAGATTCTTAAGACCGTAAGGCCAAAGATGCTCCTCATTCCATTGGGAACTATTGTAGGGACTCTCTCATTTTCTGCAATTGCAGCACTGTTTATATTGAGATGGGGATTTTTTGAAAGCATGGCCATTGGCAGCGGCTTTGCCTACTACTCTCTATCCTCTATACTCATTACACAGCTCACAGAACCCTCTCTTGGAATACAGGTGGCTACTCAGCTAGGCACAGTAGCCTTAATATCAAACATCCTGCGCGAAATCTATGCTTTGCTTGGTGCTCCGATATTCTATAAGTTCTTTGGTACCTTTGCCCCTATCTGTGTTGGAGGGGCTACCACTATGGACACCACATTACCTATAATAACATCGGTCTGCGGAAAGAATTTGGCGTTTATTTCAATTTTTCACGGGATATTAGTAGATTTTTCTGTACCTTTACTTGTCTCATTATTCTGTTCAATATAGAGTGCAGGCTACGCAGAGTGCGCCTTTTAGCATGCATAAACAGATAATGACTGTAATGATTACTAAATCTAACATAACGATACAATGCACAGTAAACTATGTAATAACACCAAGCCCACGCTGTTTGTTCTTGCCGCAGGAATGGGCAGCAGATACGGAGGCCTTAAACAATTGGACGGTGTTGGGCCTAACGGCGAAACTATAATGGACTACTCTATCTTTGATGCCATACGAGCCGGATTTGGGAAGGTGGTTTTTGTAATAAGAAAAGATTTTGAGCAGGATTTTAGAGATAAGATACTCTCCAAATACAGGGAACATATACCGGTAGAGATTGTATTTCAGGAACTTGATAAACTTCCTAATCCGTTTAAGGTACCAGAAGGCAGGGTTAAGCCATGGGGAACCAATCATGCGGTATTAATGGGGAAAGAGGTTATACATGAGCCTTTTGCAGTAATCAATGCAGATGATTTCTACGGTAAGGAGGGTTTTGAGGCTCTGGCAGAGGAGCTGAGAAGAATGAATGGTAAAAGCAACGAATACTGCATGGTAGGTTACAGAGTTGGGAACACCCTCTCTGAGAGCGGCACAGTTGCAAGAGGGGTATGCGTAAAGAACCGCAACGGCTATCTCACAGAGGTAGTAGAACGCACAAAGGTGATGCGTGTAGATGGCATACCCTGCTACAAGGATGATAATGACGAATGGGTAGTGCTCGAGGAGAATACACCTGTCTCCATGAATATGTGGGGCTTTACTCCCGATTATTTTGAACATTCCGAGAAGATGTTCGTTGACTTCTTAAGGGAGAGTGGTTGTGAGCTTAAATCCGAGTTCTTTATCCCTACCGTTGTAAGCCGTCTTGTTGAGGATGGAATCTCAAGGGTTAAGGTTCTCGATACTCATGCAAAATGGTTTGGCGTTACATACGCATCGGACAAAGAGGGGGTAATGGCCAAGATAAAAGAACTTGTAGAGAGGGGAGTGTATCCGCAAAAACTCGATTTTAGAAACTAATAATATGACAACTATGAGAATTGGAATTTTAAAATTGGCCTTTGTATGCTGTTCCCTGTTATGTGGAACAGTATCTCTTAATGCGCAAGATAAAAATACCGCAAAGATCGAAACCGCTATCTTGGAGAGTGCTACTCCGGAGGAGATGGGCATGAACTCTAAAAAACTGCAGAAAGTAGATGACATCATAAATGCAGCCATAGCAAAAAAGGAGATTCCCGGGGCAGTGATTGCTGTTGTAAAGGATGGCAGGATGGTGTACAAGAAAGCATACGGCAACAAATCTGTCTATCCTGCCGTTGAAAAGATGACAGAGAACACCATTTTCGACTTGGCTTCGTGCAGTAAATGCGTTGGTACCACATTAAGCATGATGCACCTTTTGGAGAATGGAGGGTTCAGGCTTATAGACAGGGTTGACATGTATATCCCAGGTTTTCAGCCATACGTAGATCCAAAGACGGGGGAGAAGGTGAATATCAGAATAATAGATCTTCTTACACACTCATCGGGACTTCCTCCATACGTTCAGCCGGATGTTGTCATTAAGGAGAAAGGGGCGGCAGATCCCGATTCGCTCATGAGCTATATATGTACCATGAAGCGCGTGTACAGACCTACTACAGATTTCCAGTACAGCTGTCTTAACTTTATCACCTTACAGAATGTGCTACAGAACATTACAGGCAAGAAGTTAGAAGACTATGCCCAAGAGAATGTCTTTGACAAGATGGGACTTACCTCAACCTGTTACAATCCTTTGAACAAAAAAGACAAAGCATACATTAATCGTATTGCCCCCACAGAGAAACAGCCGGACGGCTCTGTTCTTAAAGGGATTGTGCATGACCCGCTTGCACGCATCATGAACCATGGCAACTCAGGTAATGCAGGTGTATTCTCCTCTGTAGATGATCTTGCTGTTATTGCAGCAGCCCTTATGAACGGTGGAACATACAAAGACAAGACCCTCCTTGGCAGCCTTACAGTTGAAACAATGACGCGCGTTCCCGATGAGACTAAGCAACTTGGCCGTTCACTTGGATGGGACAACTACTCTCCATACGCATCCTGCAACGGCAACATTTTTGACCCTGTAAGGACATACGGTCATACAGGCTATACCGGCACCTCTATTGTCATAGATCCTGTTGCCAAATGTGCTGTTATTCTTTTGGCGCATCGTGTTCATCCGGAGGACAAGGGTGGGGTTGTAAGACTGAGGTCTTTGGTGAGTAATGTAGTTGCTGCCTCAATTAATTAATAAAAACCAGATAAAAAGGTACTGCTACCTTGTGTCCAACTTTTTAGACCTCACCTACCGTAGCTCCGGTGTAAGCAGCTCCACAAGCCTTGCATTTACACTTTTTATTTGATTTTTAACACTATTATAATACGTAAATTTATGAACTCTTACGGCAACAAATTTAGGATTTCTGTTTTTGGTGAATCTCACGGACAGATGATAGGCGCTGTTATAGATGGTGTCCCGGCAGGTATATCTCTTTCTCCCGATGACTTTTTGGAGGATATGGAGCGCAGAAAAAGCGGCAGAAAAGGGACAACACTCAGGTACGAGGATGATTTTCCGGAGATAATGTCGGGAGTATCGGGAGGATACACAACAGGAGCTCCAATCTGCATCATTTTTAGAAACAGTAATGTCCGGAGCAAGGATTACTCTATGTTCAGGGATATTCCACGCCCTGGTCATGCAGATTTTGTTGCGTCAAAGAAGTTTAACGGCTTTAATGACATCAAAGGTGGAGGCCACTTCTCGGGGAGACTCACTCTGACATTGGTTGCCGCAGGGGTCATAGCAAAAAAGATAATCTCGCCAATCACGGTTGAGGCCCATATAACTCATCTTGCCGGTGAAGCAGCCGATTGGGAGAGCGGAACAGCCACTGTAATAACAGGTGTAAAGGGAGCCGAGAAGTTTCCGGCCAACTGGGACAAGATTCTCAATAAAGCAGCCGCCGAGGGTGATTCTGTTGGGGGCATAATTGAGTGTAGTTGCAACAATGTACCTATTGGGCTTGGCGAGCCTTTCTTTGATTCATTGGAATCTCAAATATCGCATCTTGCTTTCTCTGTGCCTGCTGTAAGGGGAATTGAATTTGGCGATGGCTTTAGAGCAGCTGCCATGAGAGGGAGTGAGCATAACGACCCTTACATAGACAAAGAGGGGCATACTGCCAAGAATGGTGCAGGGGGCATTAACGGTGGTATCTCCAACGGGAATCCTATTCTGTTCAGAGTTGCAATTAAACCTACATCCAGCATTGTAAAGTATCAGCAGACCTATAATTTTACCACAGGCAAGATGACTGATTTTTCTGTACCGGGAAGGCACGATCTCTGCATTGCGCTCCGCTGCCCCGTTATCTTTGAAGCGGTAGCTGCCATCACCTTGGCAGATAATATGGTTCCGTAAATACTACTCTACCTTGGTAAGAATCATGTCGTAAGGTATTGTAAATTCTAACGGCAGCTCCAAATCAGGTTCCCAATCTTCAACAACAAGATGCCATTTGAGCTTGTCGGGAGACTTGGAATAAATAGAGATATCTCTCTATGGAATGCCTGCGACTCTTGTTATAAAATATTGGATGAAATTATTATCACCAATTAGCGAGTGGATGATGTTGGTCAGTTATTTCCTTATACCGTTTTTTATCGTTGGTATAGGAGTTGGTATTTATGCGTTATCACGTAAGTATTTTCCTGCCTTAACTGCACTGGTTACAGGTGGACGCTAAACTTATTGTAACTAAAGTAAGTCTTTTGTTAAATAATGAAACAGCACTGAACAAGAGAGAAATTTGAAATATATATAAAATCCCTGCCTATAGTTTATCAGGCAGGATTTTTTTATTGTTTTATCTGTAGCGACTTGGAAATCTGCAATAAAAGTTATACTCTTGCGAAGAGTTATTTGACAGCATTGCAACGCAAAGTGCTGAAATTCGCACGGTTGCTAACTCGTTACCGCCACTTCTTAAATAATTCGCTAAAAGTTTATTTTTCAACAGGTTAAGTCTAACCGACAAAAATCTAAAATAAATTGTAATTTTGCTTCCCGACAGATGACCGGTTGAGTTATGCGGCGAAGTTTTAATAACAGACAAGAAGTTTTTTATAAGGCAGAAAAATGGATATCCAAAAACTAAATATAAAAGGCACGGACTGCGGTAAAAGGCCGCTTGTGATAGCCGGCCCATGCAGCGCCGAGAGCCGTGAGCAGGTTTTAAAGACAGCTGTGGGGCTTGTTGCGCAAGGAATAAGGATTTTTAGGGCGGGGGTGTGGAAGCCTCGTACAAAACCGGGTGGATTTGAGGGTGTTGGTGCTATAGCAATCCCTTGGTTGAAAGAGGTTAAAGAGAAAACAGGCATGCTGTTGGCAACGGAGGTTGCAACACCGGCACATGTGCCTGAGGTGGTAAAAGGCGGTGTGGATTTGGTTTGGATAGGTGCAAGGACCGTAACAAATCCGTTTGCAATGCAGGAGCTTGCAGATTCTCTAAGGGGAGCGGATATACCTGTTCTTGTAAAAAACCCTGTGAATCCCGATATAGAGCTGTGGGCAGGAGCATTGGAGAGGTTGTATAATGCAGGAGTAAAGAATCTTGGGGTTATTCACAGAGGTTTCAGTTCGGGAGAAAAAAAATTGTACAGAAACATACCTCACTGGTCTATCCCTATTGAGCTTAGAAGAAGGTTTCCTAATCTAACCATATTTTGTGACCCAAGCCACATAGGAGGCAGCAGGGAACTCATTGCTCCTTTATCACAACAGTCTATGGATCTTAGCTTTGATGGGCTTATGATAGAGTCTCACTGCTTTCCCGATGCAGCTCTGAGCGATGCAGCGCAGCAGGTTACCCCGGATGCCTTGGGCTTTATACTAAAACATTTGATAATAAGGGAGAATGCTGTGGTTACAGAGGATTTGGAATCGTGGAGGGCAAATATAGATGAGCTTGATGAGGAACTGCTTACACTGTTAGCAAAGCGCATGGGAGTTTCTCGCAAGATTGGAAAATACAAGAAAGAGCACGGTATGCCGGTACTCCAGAGCAGAAGGTATAATCAACTGCTCTCTAACTGCTCTGACGTTGGTAAAAAATTGGAGCTGAATGAGAGTTTTGTGAAGCGGATAATGAAAATCATACATGAAGAGTCTGTAAAGTTACAGCTTGACTTGTGAGATTTTACATAGAGAGGCAATATTATCTTTGTGAAAATCAAAATAATTACTACATTTGCAGCCCCTTAGGTACTTGTGTATCTAAAGTTTTGTTGATCGCAACAATAAAATAAGTATTAACAACTTAACAATCAGTACAGTGGATTATCAAAGTTACAAGACAATCTCGGCCAATAAGCAGTCTGTTACCAAAGAATGGTTGCTTATAGATGCTACAAATGTAGTTTTGGGTCGTCTTGCTTCGAGAGTGGCAATGGTACTTAGAGGCAAGAAAAAAGTTAACTTCACCCCACACGTAGACTGCGGTGACAACGTTATTATCATCAATGCAGACAAAGTGCGTCTTACAGGCAAGAAGTTGACTAACAAAGTTTATGTCAGACATACCGGTTATCCCGGTGGTCAACGTTTCGCAACTCCAAAGGAGCTTTTGAAACGTAAACCTACAGCTGTATTGGAGCATGCCATTAAGGGAATGCTTCCTAAGAACAGGCTTGGCGCGGAGCTGTTCCGTAATGTTTATGTTTATGCAGGCAGTGAGCATCCTCATGCTGCTCAGCAGCCAAGAGTAATCACCCTTAATGAGATTTAACAGCTATGGAATTGATTAATGCATTAGGAAGACGTAAAGCGGCTGTTGCCCGCATTTATGTTAGATCCGGCAATGGTAACATTACCATTAACGGCAAGGAGTTGGCTGCATATTTTCCTCAGGCAACTCTTCAGTTCATTGTTAAGCAGCCTCTTGAGCTTACAGGAACAGCTGCAAACTATGACATTAAGGTAAATCTTGTTGGAGGTGGAATCAAAGGTCAGGCAGAGGCTTTGAGACTTGCAATTTCACGCGCTCTATGCGAGATAGATAGAGAGGCTTATCGTTCACAGCTAAAAGCTGCCGGCTTCTTGACCCGCGATTCTCGTGAGGTTGAGAGAAAGAAACCGGGCCAACCGGGTGCACGTAGACGCTTCCAGTTCAGTAAACGTTAGTACAAGTATACTGTTCGTTGCTGTTTTGCACAGCCTGAATACAGGAATCTGCTTATCTTTTAGCAATTCTATAAAGTAGAAAGATTTAATATTGCTTCCCAATGACTATAGCGTAGGTTGGGAAGCATGTTAACTACTTGATACTTGTTCGGCTGCGAAAAATCCCGGTGACCTGCTACGGCGGCTACATTATGGGATTGATAAAGAGTTATTAACCGAAACTGCAAAAAAAAGACAGTTTCACAAAAAAATCAAAAATGCCAAGAACAAATTTTGAGGCCCTGTTAGAGGCCGGTTCTCACTTTGGTCACTTAAAGAGAAAATGGAATCCTAAGATGGCTCCTTATATCTTTATGGAGAAAAACGGAATCCATATCATTGACCTTCACAAAACAGTAGTAAAAATAGATGAGGCTGCAAATATGATGAAACAGCTTGCCAGAGCAGGTAGAAAGGTTCTGTTTGTTGCTACCAAGAAGCAGGCTAAAGATATAGTTGCAGAGAAAGCAAAGGCTGCCGGAATGCCATACGTTACAGAGAGATGGCCTGGCGGAATGCTTACTAACTTTCCTACTATCCGCAAGGCTGTAAAGAAGATGAACACCATAGATAAGATGGTTTCAGACGGTACATTTGATACTCTTGCAAAGAGAGAGAAACTTCAGATTACCCGTCAGAGAGCAAAATTGGAGAAAAACCTCGGTTCAATTGCAGATCTTAACAGACTCCCTTCTGCTCTGTTTGTAGTAGACGTTCAGAAAGAGATGAATGCTGTAAGAGAGGCAAACCGTCTTAGTATTCCGGTTATAGCAATGGTTGATACCTGCTGCGATCCTACCCCTATAGATTATGTAATTCCTGCAAATGATGATGCAGCCAAATCTATCTCTTTGATAGTTGGAACATTATGTGATGCTATTTCAGAGGGACTTCAGGAGAGAAGAATAGAAAAGGAAAAGGAGAAAGAGATACAGGCTTCAGAGAACAAAGATGGGGAGGCTCCTGTTGGAAAGAAGGTACGTCCTCGTAAAAATGCCGCTCCAAAGGAGGAGGCTGCTCCTGTTGAGCAGGCAGCACCTGCAGCAGAGGCAGAGGCTAAAGCAGAGTAATTATTAACGAATAAAAAGATTTGACAATGGATATTAAAGCAGCAGATGTAGCAAAACTACGTCAGATGACCGGTGCCGGTATGATGGACTGCAAGAAGGCTCTTGTTGAGGCCAACGGTGATTACGAAAGAGCGCAGGAGATTATCCGTGAGAAGGGTAAACTGGTTGCAGCTAAACGTTCTGACAGAGAGACTTCAGAGGGTTCTGTAATAGCACTTACCAATTCAAATCACACAAAGGGTGTACTTGTATGCCTTGGATGTGAAACAGATTTTGTTGCAAAGAATGCGGATTTCCAGGCTCTTGCAAATGGTATAGCTAATACGGCTCTTGAGCATATACCTGCAGATATGGCTGCTCTTATGGCTACATCGTTCAACGGATCTACCATAGAGGAGGCTATTACTCAGCAGACCGGCAAGAGTGGGGAGAAACATGCAATACCTTTCTATGGTAAAATAGAGGCTCCATATATTGGAACATATATTCACATGAATGGTAAAGTTGCTACTATTGTAGGTTTTTCAAAAGCTATAGATGAGCACGCTGCCAAAGAGATAGCAATGCAGATTACTGCAATGGCTCCTGTATCTGTAAGCAAAGAGGATTGCCCTCAGAGTGTAATAGATAAGGAGTTGGAGATTGCTGTTGAGAAAACCAAAGAGGAGCAGGTTAAAAAGGCTGTTGAGGCAGCTCTTAAAAAGGCCGGTTTCAACCTTTATATTGCCGAGAACGAAGAGCATATCAACGAGGGAATAATGAAAGGTAATATTACCGAGGCTCAGGCTCAGGAGATAAGAGATATTAAAACCAAAGTTGCAGCTGAAAAAGCAGCGAACCTCCCTGAGCAGATGATTAAGAACATTGCTCAAGGTCGTTTGGCTAAGTTCTTTAAGGAAAGCACTCTCGAAGAGCAGACTTTTGTAAAGGATGGTAAGATCTCTGTTAAGGAGTATCTTAAGAGTGTTGATCCTGAGGTGAGGGTGACAGGGTTCTATAGGTTTAGTCTAAACGACTAATTTTTAAAATTCATCTTAATCTGCTGCCTAACTTTCAAGATTTTGTTTCGCTCATGTACGTTTAGTACACTGCGCTCACAGAACTTTTAGTTAGTTGCATATTAAGCGAATTTTAGAAAATTATATATAATAAAGGATGGCTTGCGGCCATCC
>CAVHKR010000026.1:0-13164 GCA_963636615.1 Acutalibacteraceae bacterium
CCTTGGACGAGGGTCTGTTGTCCTGTACTCGTGCAAAGCCCTGTAACGCCCCATAATCCCAAATGTAAATCTGCCACTCTCCCCTGCATAGCCTCCGGAGAAAAGATATTGCTCCGTAGAGAGGTTTCCGCCCACCGAATCTGCCATAATATATGGATAGAGCTGTAGATAATCGGAGGTAGAGTTCCAACGTACACTCTTAACCGCCCCGTTAAAATACTCCACATTGCCCCATAATGCCGTCTTTTTGTTAAGCCTGATATACGAATCTGCCGAGAATACCCCCTTTGTCTCCCCACTCCCCAACTGAGGAATCAACGCCCTGCTCTCATCCCTGTATTTTGTCGTTAGCGCTATCTGCGTAAAAGAGCGGTTATACGCATACAACATTGCAGACTGCGTCCCTTTAACAACAGATTCCCCAATATTGTCTGTTGGGAGGTAAAATCTTGTTACCCCTATACTATCCTTTACAACCGCCTGTGCAAGTGTTGCAAGAGCCATAAAAAAAACTATTCCCAAAAAACGCCTCATATAGCTACAACTCCATAAGTTTTAATACAATAACCTCTTTATCATTAAGCAGGTTAACAGCCTTCTCCGGAGAACTGTTCCCGGAATATCTTACACGCTTCCGCTTTCCGTTAGAGAAAGAGGCAGTTGCATCAAAAGAGATAAGATATACTCCTTTCAGCAATTTTACCGTCCCCTCCCCATTAACAAAAAGAGGAAAATCAAAATCCATCTGTGTATTAAGATTTCTTATATAGGTACCGGCAAGTGTCTGGTCTACCTCCATCCTTACAATGTTACTCCCATCAGGCATCTGTACCTGCATTGAAACAGTTGTAAATAGATTGTTTTCTGACATATCTCTCTCACAGCCTCCCAATACTATACAAACAACTGTTGCACAAACCGTTAGCGTTAAAAAACTTCTCATTACAACTACAATTTAAAATTTAACTCCATTCCAAAATAGGGGCTTACATCCCTTCTTACCGTAACCCCATTTGCCGTTTTGTAAGAGGGGGTATAATCTGCAATCTTATTTACAAATACTGCCAACGCCATCTTATCTTTATAAAGCGTTTTTGTTACCTTAAGATTTACATTCATGCTAAAAGGAATCCTTCCATATTTGAATATAGACTCATCCCTGTTAGCCTTTATAAGCTCCGCCAATACGCCGTTCTTGGCAGACTCCTCCGTAAATTCGTGCTCTACAAGGTTCTTGTCTATATAAAGTACAGGATAAGGATTGCAATACCCTGTCTGCTGTCCGGTAAACCACAGACACTGGAGGGAGGCAGAGAATATTAATCCAAAACGTGGCACCTGAGTATCAAAGGTGAAGTTCGTATTGAACATCTCCCTAAGGTACTTATCGGTATCTCTATACAGCCCCACGTATGGATAAACCTTTCCGCCAATCACAACAGAGGGCCTGTAATATTGCGGCCGGCTGTTAGAATATCTTGTCTTGAACCATGCCCCTGTTACAGTAAGTTTTGTCTTTATAGCCTCTATCCTTTTAGCTGATAATGTAAACTCTATTCCCTCTTTCTCTGTACGGCTCCCATTTGTAGAAAAACTATAATAGAGCATTAGTGTATCCTTTACATACGGCAGGTTCTCCAAAGAGGGCGGCCTGGTAAGTGTCTTATAATCAACTGCAGATTCATCATAATCCTTATAAATGATTCTATCTACCTTAGAACCGCTCCTAAATCCAGACTGCATATCCTCTCTAAAATATGTAACAGAGAGCATAAAACCGTTCCATTTGGCATCTCCCCTAACCTCCCACTTAAAATTCCTTGCAGCCTTAAGATTGTAATTGGTAGGATCATACCTTACCACAAGCACATTTATTCTCCTCAGGTTCTCTTCCACGGGCCAATAATTGAACTGTGTAATATCATAATAGATAGGATCCGGATAGAGCATATCCATGGTAGGCAGTTTTGTATGCCACCCTGCACCTCCGCTTAAAGCCGTAATCAACTTGCTGCCTCCAATATTAATTGCAGGGAACTCCCACCTTGCATTAAACCTTGGGTCTGCATACACTCTGCCCTGAATTGCGTAATCCTTACCAATATTCAACATAGAAGAAGCTCTTATACCGAGCATTGTTTCCAATTTTGCCCTCCCTATATGAAAGGTTGAATTTGATTCCACAAAAGCAGATAACTGATGATTGGCCGGGATTGAAGAAAACCTGCGAGGCCTGATATTCATATCGGGACTAAAGGGATGATATGGATCAAAAATCACCCCTTTGCCGTAATTCTTATCCATATTCCACTCTACGCCAATCTTAAAATCATGAGATGTGGCACTGCCACCCTTTACCCTAAACCTAGACAGAGCCTTAACGTATGCATAAAACGGTTTGCCATCTACCTTAAGAGTTGCTTCATATCGGGAAGGGAGAGTAACAACATCATGCTCCCCCTCTGTAAGGGATGTTGAGAGCGGTACCGTTGAACCCAAGACAACATATTTCCAGCGGTTTATCTCATCAAATTCAGCTGTAACGGAGGCTGTTAATGTAAACTGCCTGAACAGGCCGCTCTCCAGCCTGTTTTTTACCCCTAACTCCCCTCCTGCCACAATCTTGTTGTACTCCGATTTGTATGTCTCAATGGGACGGCTTTCAAGACCGGTATCTAAATCCTTATCCGACTTACGATTATCAAAAGAGCCAGTAAAATCTAAATTTCCGTTGAGGTAAACAGCATAGTCTCCTTTAGAATCCCACCTCTTGCCAACCCTGTACCCTACAGTAAGCCGTCTGTAACTCTGCCTTATGTTTCTGGGATCGTTTTTAGCATCTAAATAACCTGCATTCAGGTTCATTGTAAGCTTGTCACTTTCTCCCCATTCAAACCCCTTCCCCACATAAAACAGCTTGCTCTGCATATCTGCCTTAAATCTGGCCTCTATATTCCTGCCCCCCTGCTTCCTCTTTATATTTATGAGACCACTTGTAAGATCTCCATACTCAACAGAGGGGATACCCCTAACTACCTCCACAGACTCAATATCATCTGTAGATATGCTCCTCATATCTACCCCGGCATTTACAAATGAGGATCCGTACGCACTATATGCTGGGGTAGACTGCAGGTTTGCATCATTGTTTACAGGGACACCATCTATAACAAATTTAGTTCCCAGGGAGTGAGTATCATAATTCCCTCCGCTTATTGCAGCAGCACTCCTCATGGTTATTATCTGCGGAGAGCCCAACACAGGATCCTTGGCTCTGCCACCCGGCAATAGCTCCATTATATCTGCAATGCTCGACGGCTGTATATGTTTTATTGCACTCTTCCCTATCCTCGACGAATTTACAACCTCCTGAGATTCCGTTGCCGTAACAACAACCTCCTTTATTGAATATGTATCCTCATTTAATGTATATACCCCATTCTTAACCAATGACACCCGTTTGGCAACATACCCCATACAGGAGATCTCTAGCTTTCTGTCTACTGCAGAAATACCCCTGAATCCAAGAATAAAATCACCGTTCAGGTCTGTTATATCATATACAGTTGGCACCCCCACAACCACCACAGTAGCAAAAGGGACAGGTTGTCCGCTTGCCCCATCCAAGACTCTCCCCTTAACCACGTTCTGCCCGTATGCCAAACTACAAACGGCAGAAAACAGAAATATTATTCCTACCAATCTCTTTATCATTCACTGTCTGTTATCTGTTAAACGGCGGCAAAGGTATAGCGTGGAACAAGCTGTGTCAATAACAAGAAATTGGTAAAATTATTATCCCGATAACCAATAATAATGAAAGAAAGCCAACCGGAAACCGATTGACTTTCTTGTGGGCCCAACTGGGCTTGAACCAGTGACCCCCTGATTATGAGTCAGGTGCTACTAACCAACTGAGCTATGGGCCCCTACTGTTACTTTAAATGTAAAGTAGTCTTATAACTTTCGTTACGCACCTCCAAGGAGGAATGCAAAGATAGTTATTTTTTTTATTTACAAAACACAAAGCCGGTAAAAATTATCCCTTACCGGCTCATGTATCGTTGTAGCCGATATATAGTGCAGCCTATGCTGCACTATATCAGACTTTAATCTCAACCTCAACGCCGCTTGGCAATTCCAGCTTCATTAGAGCATCTACAGTCTTTGGAGTAGAACTGTAAATATCAAGAAGACGGCGGAATGAATTAAGCTCAAACTGCTCACGAGCCTTTTTATTAACAAAGGTAGAGCGGTTTACAGTAAAAATCTTCTTGTCTGTAGGAAGTGGAATAGGCCCGCTAACAACAGCACCTGTTGCTTTTACTGTTTTTACGATCTTGTCTGCAGACTTATCTACAAGAGCGTGATCGAAAGATTTTAATTTAATTCTTATTTTTTGGCTCATCTTTTTATTCTTTAACCAATTTGTAATTCAAATAAATTATTCTTCGTCATCTGCAAGCTTCTTGTTGCCGGACTTCTCAATAACATCCTTGGCAAGAGCAGCAGGCAATTCTGCATAATGATCAAAGGTCATTGTACTGGTAGCCCTACCAGAAGAGAGGGTTCTAAGCACAGTTACATAACCAAACTGCTCAGAAAGCGGAACCATTGCATGAATAATTCTCGCATTGGCTTTAGAGTCCATATTGGTTATCTGTCCACGTCTCTTGTTAAGGTCACCTATAACATCTCCCATATAATCCTCGGGAGTTACAACCTCAAGAGCCATTATAGGCTCCATAATAACAGGACTTGCTTTAGGAAGCGCCTTTCTGAATGCCTGTCTTGCACAGATTTCAAATGACAGCGCATCTGAGTCTACAGGGTGGAACGAACCATCTTTTAGAGTAACCTTCATAGAGGTAACCTCATAACCTGCCAGAACACCATTTGCCATTGCAGATTTAAAGCCCTTCTCCACTGCCGGAATAAACTCTTTAGGAACATTACCTCCCTTAACCTCATCTATGAATTGAAGTCCTGTAACACCCTCATCGGCAGGCCCAATCTCAACAATAATATCGGCAAATTTACCTCTACCGCCGGACTGCTTCTTAAACACCTCTCTATGCAGTACTGTTGAGCGTATTGCCTCCTTGTAGTTAACCTGCGGAGCACCCTGATTAATCTCAACGCCAAACTCTCTTCTAAGCCTGTCTACAATAATATCAAGGTGAAGCTCACCCATACCGCTAATAACTGTCTGCCCTGTCTCGTGATCAGACTTAACGGTAAAGGTTGGATCCTCCTCTGCAAGTTTGCCAAGCGCAATACCAAGTTTATCAAGGTCTTTCTGAGTCTTAGGTTCAACTGCCAATCCTATAACCGGATCAGGGAACTTCATAGACTCCAAAACCAACGGATTGGTTTCAACGCATACGGTATCTCCGGTTCTAAGCTCCTTAAAACCTACTGCAGCGCATATGTCACCGGCCTCTACAAACTCTATTGGGTTTTGTTTATTTGAATGCATCTGGAACAGACGCGAAACACGTTCTTTCTTTCCCGAACGGGTATTGAGCACATACGATCCGGCATCCAATTTCCCCGAATATGCTCTCATGAATGCAAGACGGCCAACAAACGGATCTGTTGCAATCTTAAACACAAGTGCACAGAACGGATCCTTTATAGTTGGATGTCTCTCCTCTGTTGCTCCGGTCACAGGATTTACACCTGTAATATTGCCTTTGTCAAGCGGAGAAGGAAGGTACCTCATAACAGCATCCAACAGGAACTGAACACCTTTATTCTTGAATGACGAACCACAGCATACCGGCACGCAAGACATTGAAATAGTTGCCTTTCTCAAAGCAGCTATGATCTCATCTTTTGAGATGGAATCGGGATTCTCAAAGAATTTCTCCATAAGGGTATCGTCAAACTCGGCAGCAGCCTCTATAAGTCTGCCTCTCCACAGTTCGGCATCAGCCTTCAGATTATCTGGAATCTCTCTGACCTCGTAGTTAATCAACTCTTTACTCTCCTGATCGTAGAACAGACCTTTCATATCTATAAGGTCTATAATACCCTGGAATTTATCTTCAGCACCTATAGGAAGGCAGATCGGAACGGCATTGGCTCCTAATTTGTCTCTCATCTCCTCTACCACAGCAATGAAGTCTGCGCCAACGCGGTCCATCTTGTTTACGTATGCAATCTTTGGAACGCGATATTTGTCTGCCTGTCTCCAGACAGTCTCAGACTGCGGTTGAACACGGCCTACAGCACAGAATGTTGCAATTGTACCATCTAACACACGCAAAGAGCGCTCTACCTCTACGGTAAAGTCTACGTGACCCGGAGTGTCTATCAAATTTATCTGGTAGACATCGTTGTTGTAGTGCCAGAAAGCCGTTGTTGCAGCAGATGTGATAGTAATACCCCTCTCCTGCTCCTGAACCATCCAGTCCATTGTTGCAGCTCCCTCATGCACCTCACCAATCTTATGTGTCTTTCCTGTGTAGAATAGTATTCTCTCTGAAGTTGTGGTCTTACCGGCATCGATATGAGCCATGATACCGATATTTCTTGTAAATTTTAAATCTCTTGCCATTGAATCCTCCTAGGTTCTAAAAACGGAAGTGAGCAAATGCCTTATTGGCCTCAGCCATCTTATGCATATCCTCTTTTCTCTTGAAGGCAGCACCTTCATTATTGTATGCAGCTAATATCTCCGCAGCTAATTTTTCAGCCATCGAGCGACCCGAACGTTTGCGAGCGTATAAAATCATATTCTTCATACTCAATGAAATCTTTCTCTCAGGACGCACCTCTGTTGGAACCTGGAAGTTTGCTCCGCCAACCCTACGGCTTTTAACCTCAACCTGTGGGGTGACATTTTCCAATGCTTTCTTCCAAATGTCCAAAGGAGCCTTGTCAGAATCTTTCATCTTCTCGCCAATCATGTCGATTGAATCGTAAAAAATAGCGTAAGCGATACTCTTCTTCCCCTGCAACATAAGATTGTTTACAAAACGAGTAACTAATACATCGTTGAATTTTGGATCAGGAAGTAGAATCCTCTTTTTAGGCTTCGATTTTCTCATTTCTTTGTTGAAAATTTAATTAATAAATGACTTACTTTTTAGCTGCTTTAGGCCTCTTGGCGCCGTAAAGTGAACGTGATTGTTTACGTCCATCAACGCCTGCAGTATCCAAAGCGCCTCTAAGAATGTGATAACGTACACCGGGAAGGTCTTTTACCCTGCCGCCTCTAACCAATACGATAGAGTGCTCCTGCAAGTTATGTCCTTCGCCCGGAATGTAGGCATTCACCTCTTTCTGATTAGTCAATCTAACACGAGCTACTTTACGCATAGCTGAGTTAGGTTTCTTTGGAGTTGTTGTGTAAACACGTACACAAACTCCACGTCTCTGAGGACAAGCATCCAGCGCACGAGACTTCGATTTCTCAACGATAACCTCGCGACCGTTGCGTACTAACTGTTGAATTGTTGGCATAATTAGTTGTTAATCTTAACTTTATACAATAACCCGTAAACAAAACGGGTTGCAAAGATAGAACTAATTTCTTAAAGAACAAAACCTTAGCTCTACTTTTAACGCCATCCTTCAAAAAAAATAAAAATATATCTACAGATGGGATTAAATGTATATCTTTACCTCTGATACGTAATAATGTGGTAGCGCTCATTTATTAACCTAAGAAAATAATTATTAAACCTAAGAAATTAAACTTATCTGATCATGACAAAAAGAACCTGTAAACTATTTTTAACACTTGCCTTCATGATGGCAAGTACGTTTGCAATTGCCCAGCAGAATACAAAGAGGCCCTATAGAACAGCCTTCAGCAATATAGGTTTAGGTCTCGAAGCAGGAACTACCGGAGTAGGACTTTCAGTTGCAACCCCACTGTCAAATACATTCTCTTTAAGGGCAGGATTTGCTTTAACCCCACTCACTGTAAATTACACATACGATGATTTTGATCCTGTAAAAGTGTATGGCTATACTGTAGAGGTTCCCGATCTTGATTTAAAAGGAAAGGTCAAGATGTCAAGCGGGCATCTGCTTGTAGACTATAATCCCGGTGCATCTGTATTCTTCATTACAGCCGGCATATACATTGGCGGAGACAGATTGGTAAATGTTCACGGACAATTTGACATGGCAGAGCTAAAACAATCTGTTAGAGAGGCCGGAGTTCCCGATCCGCTGATAGAGGCATACACCGCCCAGTATATTAAGGAGCTGCGTGTTGATTTTGCAGATGCCTCAATTGCTCCAAACCAGGACGGCAGCGTTGAAGCATACCTAAAGGTAAACTCTTTCCGCCCCTACTTTGGGCTTGGCGTAGGACGTGCAATCCCTAAGAACAGAGTAGGCTTCAGATTTGAGTTAGGAGCAGCATATATTGGTAAGCCTGATGTTCAGTCTCCAAATATTGAGGGAACATTAAGCGGTGATGAGATAGACGGCTTTAACAAGATTCTGAGCAAATGCCGCTTTTATCCGCAGTGTTCTCTTAAGCTGACTTATAGGTTGTTCAAAGACAAATAATAAAAAAGTTGTATAATAAGGTAATTTCAACGTTACGCACGCTTCTAATCCTCACGTATTTTGTACGCTGCGGTGTAAAAAGTTTCGTAAACCATTAAATTCCTCTCAACTTTTTCTCCCACTCCCATGCGCACCTTAACGTATCATCCAAGCACCTTTGAGCACTCCAGCCAAGCTCGTTGTTTGCCAAAGAGGTATCAGCCCACACGGCAGGAACATCTCCGGCACGTCTCTCCCCAATCTTATAATTGAGTCTAAGGTTGTTGACTCGCTCAAAGGTCTTTACCAGTTCCAATACAGATACCGGGTGGCCTGTGCCCACATTAAAGACTTCGTAACTGCTCTTGCACCTGCCATTAATCATTCTGTCTATTGCAGCCACATGAGCCTTTGCAAGATCTACAATATCTATATAATCCCTTAAACATGTACCATCTGGGGTATCGTAGTCATTACCGAATACCGTAAGACATTCTCTAACACCGGCCGCAGTCTGGGTAATGTATGGAACAAGATTCTGTGGCACCCCTCTTGGAAGTTCGCCTATGAGTGCAGACGGATGTGCTCCTATAGGGTTAAAATATCTGAGAGCTATACCATAAAGATTACTGTATGCAGCCGTTGAATCGCGCAGAATATCCTCACAGATCTGTTTTGTGTTTCCATAAGGGCAGTTGGCCGGCTTGCGTTGGGTATTCTCTGTAACAGGCAGGAGATCAGCCTCTCCATACACTGTTGCAGATGATGAAAATACAATATTGCTGCAACCGCACTCGCGCATGAGGTTAAGTACATTCATAAAGGAGAGCAGATTGTTACTGTAATACTTAACAGGATCCGAGACAGATTCCCCCACCGCTTTAAACCCCGCAAAATGGATAACCGCATCAAACCTGTACTGCTCAAAAACCTCCCTCCTCAAACTCTCCTCATTGCAACAATCCACCACAATCAGCGGCAGGTCAACACCGGTAATCTTTCTCACCCCCTCAATACCGTTCATATCTGAATTAGACAGGTTATCAACAGCTATAACATCATAGCCAGATTCAATGAGTTCTACCGCAGTATGCGTTCCTATAAAACCGGCACCACCGGCAACCATAACAGTCTGCTTCTGCATAAACGTAAAGTATTAAATCAACTTTTACTAACTTCCCACTTTTTTGGCCAATTTACCCCCTGATCTCTCAGCCAGTCAAAGCCAAGCACCATTCCGCATCCCAACATACCGCCCAAGAATGTCCAGATTACAATTATAGAGAGGCGTTTAGGCTTTGATTTCTCTACCGGCACCTGAATAGGCTCTACTATAGTAAATACAGGAGTATCCTCTTTTACCTTAATCTCAGCCTGTACCAGCTGTTTTGAAAGCTCTGCAAAGAGAGTATTAGCTAAATCGTACTCATTTTTGATCTGTGTGGCCTTGGTCTGAGACAGTGCTGTTGTGAGAGAACGGTTGGCATCCTGAAAGCGTGCGTACGCCAACTGTTTGGTCTCATAATCTGCCTTAGCCTCATCGTAGCGTCCCTTTATAAAATTATATTGGGCAGTAGCCTTCTCTATCTTGAATTCGGTCACATACTTCTGCAGCAGCTCCAATACACGCTGCCCAACCTGCGCTGCAACATAAGGTTCAGACATATTGGATGCTATGGTGATATACCCCTCCTTGTCGTTAATTGTAATATCAATCATGCTACTTACAATCCTAATGGCAGCACTCTCCTCCTTGGTAAGCCTTTGCAGAGCAACAGTATCTGCCCCTGCAATAACATTTACATCTTTTTTCTCCCCCCTCACAGCATTAAGAATTACAAACGGCAAGCCTATGGTATATTTTTTTATTGTACCTATAAAAGATCTCTTTCTGTATTTCTTGTTGGTATAATAGTCTATTAACGTTACCGGCTCATCTATCTTTTCAAAATTCACAGGAGTATATATAAGATCTTTCTGAAAATTTACATTGTTCAAGACCTTATTATAGATTTTAGGAGAAATTGTCTCCCCACCGCCTATGTTACCCAAACTGATTCCGGCCATGGCCGCAAAAGAGGATAAAGAGCCTCCGTTAGACCTTGAACTGGTCTGCGGCACTATAAGGCAACTGCTCGTAAACACTTTTTGAGAAAAAAGCGCAACGCACAAGCCCAATATCATAAAACATAACGTTACTTTAATGATAAACTTGCGCTTCTGCCAAAGCCTCCTAACCAAAGCTATCAGATCTATCTCCTGCTCAGCTTCGTTAACCGCTGCATTATCTATATTTCTATTCTCCTCCATATTTTAAGAAACAGTTAAATTAGTAGACGTGTCTAAAGAATATGTTTATTTTAAGCCTTAATCACAACCTCAAGATAGAGACTACAACAGCTGCAACACTTGCCATAACACTTGAAAGACCCACAACCTCCCCTAATGTCATCCTTTTGGCCTTATCCATATCCCGTTTAGGAACCACTATCTCTGTTCCGGGCTGAACCTTAAAGTCTTTAGCACCTTTCATTGCAACAGCCCCATTCATGTGAACCATATAGGCTTTTCTCTTTACAGCATCATTACCATAACCACCGGCACCGCTTATATAATCTCTGTAAGTAGCCTTAGGGTTAAACGATATGGTATTCGGATAAAAAACAGCTCCGGAGATTTTTACCGTATAATCGATTTTTGGAACAGAAATAACATCATTCTCACGGAGAACTATATCATGTACAGAGCCGGGGTTAGCCATAGCCGCCTCCATATCTATAGCTACCGTATAGGTATTACCTAACTCTAATAAATATGCAGCAGTTGTATCGGAAACATTCATTCTTGCTATTTGCATGGCTTTAAAATTACGATCCTCCTCCTCCGGTGTCATACGCCGCGTTAGCTTGGCCCCTTTAACATAGGCATCATCCGTAAATCCTTTTGCCCTGTTTATAATATCCGATAATCTTACTACATTCTTCTCAACCACATATTTGCCTGGGAATACAACCTCCCCTGTAACAGTTATTGCCTGTTGCGGTACATACATGGCGGAGCGGTGCACATAAACAATATCAAACGGCTCCAACTCTACCCCTGCGTCATTTGGATTCTGCAACAGATTATATTTTAGGATTACCGCTACAGTGTCTGAGATATCCATCTTGCTGTGTATCTCTTTGTTATCCAAAGATTTTATCCTGCGAGAGATCTCTACCCTGCTTAAAGTTGCAGCCTGTGTTACGCCTCCTGCCATTAAAATGGCATCGCCGATTGTCATTCCGCTACGGAACTCATACCTTTTACCCGGAGTATTCACCTCACCATCTATGCTTATAAAGGTATTGGGTTCAATCTCCCGATTACTGTAAATCCTAACCCTGTCATCCGGCATAAGCTCTATATCACTTGTCTTTCCCAATATCAAATCATTCAAATTAAAGGAAACATGCTCCCTCTGCCTGTCTTCACCTAATCTGACAATATAGGCACGTCCTGTATATGCCTCCTCTGTAACCCCTCCTGCGCTCTGCAATAATTGCTTTACAGTCTTTACGTTATCTGATATGGAATATGTTCCCGGATACCAGACAGCCCCTGATATCTCAACTCTGTTTTGAAACCTGCCGCTATTGGCGTTTACCGTAACTATATCTCCGTCCTGCATCTTAAACTCCGAAAATTTATCTGCCGGTATATCAAAAGACCGGGCAACAGCCCCGGCTGGAGAGATATCCCCCTCTGCTTTCATACGATCTACATGTACAAAAGAGATATTTGCATTGTCAGAAAATCCGCCTGCATATTCAACAAGTTTGTCAAGTGTCTCCGAATCCTTTATCTCATAACGCATAGGGCGCTTTACCGGCCCTTTTATCTCAACTATATTGATATAAGGACCCACAATAACAACATCGTTGTCCTCCAATCTTACATTTGAAGAGAATTTGCCGTTGGCAATGAATTCATATACGTCAAAGGTGCTTGTCAGCTTATTACTCCTGTATAATTTAATATCTCTTATAGTACCAAGATCTGTTGGACCGCCGGCAAGATAGAGTGCACTTGCCATTGTAGAGAGACTTGGCAAAGTGTAGGTTCCCGGGTTTTCAACCTCTCCCAATATATTAATGGTAAAACTGCGGATCTTACCAAGCGCAATCTTTACAAATGTAGTTGGGGTGGGGGCTTTTATTCCCGAATATATTTTTGACAGATAATCTTTCATATTCTTCTCTGCCGTTGCTACTGTCTGTCCCATAAGATAAACAGGGCCTACTTCCGGTATTGATATGGAACCTTCCGGCGATATAGTAGCCGTAATGTTGGTAACAACATCTCCCCAAACATCTATAATCACCTCATCCCCTGCAGACAATTTATAATTATCGGGAGTGGGAATATTGTAACTTGGAACAAAGTTCAGATTTTTACTTTTAAAGATGTTGTGTCCAAAAATAGTGGACCTCCCCCCTGCGGCCGGAGTTGATTGAGGCATTTCAAGTACAACATTGCGGTCTACTGCTTCTGATACAACTGTTTTTTGTACTGTAGTAGTGTTAGATGCCCCTTTAATCATAGACTCTATCTGCGCCTCACTGTATCCCTGTTGTCTTGCAAGCTGTTTTGCCATCTCTATCTCTCCCTGTG
>CAVHKR010000027.1:0-13023 GCA_963636615.1 Acutalibacteraceae bacterium
CCTTTGCGCGATGCAGTTATGCTGATTACACATGCATTTAGCTTTAATTGCATTGATTTTGTGTAATTTAGATTATAGTACTAAAACAAAATATTAACTAATTTTATAAAATCATGGCAGACATTACTTCTAAAGTTAAGGAGATCATCGTTGAAAAATTAAATGTAGATGCAAATGAGGTTACACCTGAGGCAAGTTTTACAAAAGATTTGGGCGCTGATTCTCTTGACACAGTAGAGCTTATCATGGAATTTGAAAAGGCTTTTAATATTACTATTCCAGATGAGGCTGCTGAAAAAATAGCAACTGTTGGTGACGCTATCAAGTACATAGAAAGCAATTTACAGTAAATCAAAGCACGATAATGGAGTTAAGAAGAGTAGTTATTACAGGTATAGGGACCATTAATCCTCTTGGTCACAATGTAGATGAGTTCTTTACAAATCTAAACAACGGCGTAAGCGGTGCGTGTCCTATAACAAGATTTGATACATCTCTTTTTAAAACTAAATTTGCGTGTGAGATAAAGAATTATGACCCCGAGACATTCCACATAGATCGCAAAGAGGCAAGAAAGACAGACAGATTTTGCCAGTATGCACTAATAGCTTGCGATGAGGCTATGGCAGATTCTAAATTGGATCTCGATACAATTGACAAAGATCGTGTTGGTGTTGTTGTAGGGTCTGGGATAGGTGGAATTGAGACACTTACCCAAGAGATAATGGGCTATTGCGAAAATGAAAAAGTTCCTCGCTTTAGCCCAATGCTTATTCCTAAGATGATCCCAGATATGGCAGCCGGCTTAATCTCTATAAAGTATGGCTTTATGGGACCTAATTATGCCGCAGTTTCTGCATGTGCATCATCATCCCACGCAATGGGCAATGCCTTTGACATTATCCGTTGTGGAAAGGCTGATGTGATGGTTACGGGTGGATCTGAGGCAGGGATTACAATTCCAAGCATTGGCGGATTCAACTCTGCACAGGCTCTTTCTACAAGGAATGAAGAGTACCTTACAGCCAGCAGGCCGTTTGACAAAAACAGAGATGGTTTTGTTATGGGAGAGGGTTCGGGCATTCTTATCTTTGAAGAGTATGAGCACGCTGTTGCTCGTGGGGCAAAGATTTATGCAGAGGTTTGCGGTGCTGCAATGACTGCCGATGCGCATCATATTACTGCTCCACACCCCGAAGGACATGGAGCGATTCAGGCAATGAAGTTGGCCCTGCAGGATGCCGGCATGAAACCAGAAGATGTAGATTACATTAATGTACATGGAACATCTACACCGCTTGGCGACATTGCAGAATTGAAAGCTATAAAGGCTGTATTTGGGGAACACGCTTACAAATTGAATATAAGTTCAACCAAATCTATGACAGGGCATCTGCTTGGTGCTGCCGGAGCTGTTGAGTCTCTTGCATGTATAGATGCCATGTGCAACAGTACAATCCCCCCTACAATCAACTTTGAGGAGGAGGATCCTGAGATAGATTACAAACTTAATCTAACCCTAAACAAGGCTCAGCATAGAGAGGTTAAGGTTGCTATCAACAACACATTTGGATTTGGCGGACACAACTCATGTTTAGTTTTTAAAAAGTATTAGATTTTGTTTTTTAGATAAATCAAAACTAAGATAACGATAAAAGAGGGTGACAAATGGTCATCCTCTTTTTATTAATTTACAAGCACTGTATAAAAAAGGTAATTTCTGTATTATGCTTGCTTCATAAATCCTTATTTACGTAGTAAACTCCGGTTTATTCAGCTTCGCAAGCCTTGAAATTCCACTTTTTATACAACTTCTTCTATGTGCTCGGGACGGGAATCGAACCCGTACGGGCATTGCTGCCCACAGGATTTTAAGTCCTGCGTGTCTACCTATTCCACCACCTGAGCATTTGTAGACAATTGAAAGGGTAATCCGTTTGTTTTTGGATTACCCTCTTGGAGCGGAAAACGAGACTCGAACTCGCGACCCCAACCTTGGCAAGGTTGTGCTCTACCAACTGAGCTATTTCCGCATTTACCAAACGAAACTCCCGTTTGGGATTGCAAAGGTAAGTATATTTTTTAATTCTCCAAATTTTTTGAAACAGTTTCTATAATTTTCAGAGCCTACAGAACCGTTTCAAACTCCTTAAGGAATCTTACATCATTCTCAAAGTAGTGTCTTAAATCCTTTACCTGCCATTTAAGCATTGCTATTCTTTCTACACCCATTCCAAAAGCGAAACCGCTGTAAACATTTGAATCTATGCCTGATGCCTCCAATACATTGGGATCTACCATTCCGGCTCCCATAATCTCTAACCAGCCTGTACCTTTACAGATATTACAACCCTTACCATGGCAGATATTGCAGCTGACATCTACCTCTGTGCTCGGTTCGGTGAATGGGAAATATGACGGTCTCAGTCTTATCTCAGTCTCCTCTCCAAACATCTCCTTTGCAAAGAGCAATATAGCCTGCTTAAGATCTGCAAACGAAACATTCTTGTCTATGTACAAGCCCTCTACCTGATGGAATATACAGTGTGCTCTTGCAGATATGGCCTCGTTACGGAACACTCTGCCGGGGCAAACAATCCTTATGGGAAGCGGCATCTTCTCCATACTTCTAACCTGAACGGAACTTGTATGTGTCCTAAGCAGAATAGGATTGTCTCCCTGTGTTATGAAGAATGTATCCTGCATATCTCTTGCCGGATGCTCCGGAGGGAAATTAAGCGCTCCGAATACATGCCAGTCATCCTCAATCTCCGGACCCTCGGCAACTGCATAGCCAAATTTGTTGAATATCCTTATTATCTCCTCTCGAGTTACAGATATGGGGTGTCTTGCTCCAAGTTCAAACCTGTCTCCCGGCTTTGTATAGTCAAATGCAGGTGCTCCGCTTTGTGCAGATTCATCCAATCTGTTCCTAAGCTCCTCTATCTTCTCCGCAGCTTTGGTCTTTAGGATATTAAGTTTCTGCCCAAACTCTCTCTTCTGTTCCGGCAACACACTCCTGAAATCCTCAAAGAGTCTGGTAATCTCCCCCTTCTTGCCCAACAGCTTTACCCTTATATCCTCAACATCCTGAATCTTCTGCGCCTTAAGTTCCTCAATCTGGTGCAGCAGCTCTTCTATTTTCTGCTTCATTGCTTAATCTACTTTTAAATTTCTGTTTCAGTCCGTTACTTTCCCACAAAAGCGGCTTGCAGGAAAGCGACTGCAAATGTACATATTTTTTGGCTTCTATAGATTCCAGTCCATAGCTTCTCTGCTTACAGGCATTGTCATACACCTTGCTCCTCCGCCTCCACGTGGAAGCTCACTCCCCTCTATGGTTACCACGCAACGTTTATTGTTCCGGATTGCTGCTTTGCCGTTGATTATATCCCATGCAGGGATAATATCAAACCCATGTTTAGACAACTCATCCAAGGTGTGTATGTTACGGGCGTACGACAACACCTTGCCCGGTGCAAATGCAAAAAAATTGGCTCCGCTATGCCACTGCTCCCTCTCTTGGTTCCACTCATCTGCATTACCCCCGCAGGTTACAGGTTCTAAATCCATCCCCAATTTTTTAAGAGCATTGAGTATTGTAGGTACAGATTTTATCTTTGTAACCTTGCCGTTGTCTATTGTAATATGTACCGTCTGATACTGGTTGTCTCCAAGTATAAGAGGCTCGAATACCATACATTTATCTCTGTCTAACATGGTAAACACCATATCTAAATGTATGAACGACTCCGGAGAATGGGGCAGCTGTTGAACAATGACATGCTTCTTCCCCTCCTTTTTGTCTTTGCACAACCTGCCAATGAGCATATCTATCCCACGAGAGGATGTTCTGTTTCCGTTGCCTATAAGCAAAATATCATCTCTTGCTATTAGAATATCACCCCCCTCCATAAAGATCTCATTATTACCCGGGTCAAAATCGTGTGCATTTATAACATCCGCTGCAAAGACTCCGGAATGTCTGAATATAGCCTCCATAATGAGAGATTCTCTCATCCTTACCTTGTTTGCCATTCTGCATACCAATGCATAGTTCCCAATGGTAACGGAGGCATCTCTTGTAAAATAAAAATTATACAGCGGATAGAGTGCGTAATACTCATCCTTAAGATATGCAGTAAGACTGTCTATCTTTGCAGGAAGCCCCTCAATAAGTACGGTAGCCAACTCTTTGGAGGTCATCTCCATTAGAGAATCATAGTAGGCTGTTGCATTTTCTGAAATACATATTTTCCCTATAAGGACGCTCCTGTACCTGTTATTTTCCAACACCCTCTCCAACAACTCCTTTACATAGAATGTCTCTGTTACCTTAGAGAGGACTCCGCGCAGCTGCTCGTACTCCTTTTGCGCAATTGACAAATTAAGTATATCACTGTAAAGTGCTCTCTGAGCCGTTTGCGGCGTCATATTCTCTACCTCTGCACCAGGATTGTGAAGAATTACACCCTTTAATCTCCCTATCTCACTCTGCACATTAAGTTCCAATACATTTCCCATAAAATCTATCTGTATTATCTGTTATCGTCTTCCCAATTCTAAATGTCACTATTGATATTTGTTCAATTCGTTCACTGTCAAATCTGTAATGATATTCTTAAAGGCAACCTCGTCTCTTGGACAGATCATGAGCACATCATCCGTCTCCACTACCATAAATCCGCTCAGTCCTTTAACTACCACCAATTTATCTTTCTCTTTTGAGACAATGATGCTGTTGTCTGTTCGGTCTATTAGAGAGTCACCCGCCACATTAACCATGTTGGATTTTTCATCCTTGCGGCTTTGTGCATACAAGCTCTCCCATGTACCAAGGTCACTCCAGCCAAAGGATGCCTCAAAGACCCACGATTTCTCTGTCTTCTCCATAACACCGTAGTCTATTGATATGCCGTTGCAAGCCTCATAAATTCCTTTTATGTAGTCTTGCTCATTTATTGTGTAGTATGCAAACGTCCCGTCTTTAAATGAACTGGCAATCTCAGGCAGGTATCTCTCCAATTCGCTCATGATGGTTTTAAGATTCCATACAAAGATGCCGGAGTTCCACAAGAATTCTCCGCTGTCTACAAGTACTTTTGCCAACTCTTTGTTGGGCTTCTCTGTAAAGGTCTTTACGCTGTAGACTTTCTGCCCGTTTATCTCCTTTACCTTTAGTTTGTTGGCCTGAATATAGCCGTATCCTGTCTCCGGACGTGTTGGCTGAATGCCCAAGGTAAGGAGTTCGTCATTAGCCGCAGCATAGTCTAACGCTGTAGAGACGGTACTGAGAAATACATCCTCATTCAGAATAAGATGATCGCTTGGCGCCACAACCACCGTTGCATTGGGATTCTTTTTTGCCAACTTGTATGTGGCATAGGCAATGCATGGTGCAGTGTTCCTTCTGTGCGGCTCAAGCAAAAGGTTGTCATCCGATATGTCCGGGAGCTGTTCCTTTACAAGATCTCTATAGATTTCAGATGTTACTATGATTATGTTTTGTGGAGGGACAATCTTTGAGAACCTGTTAAAAGTCTGTTGTAAAAAGGAACATCCTATGCCTAAAATATCGAGAAACTGTTTAGGCACGGCATTCCTGCTAATAGGCCAGAAACGGCTGCCGATTCCGCCGGCCATTATAACACAATACCTGTTTTGTTTTTCACTATTCATATTAGTAGTATTTATTTTCTGCAAAGAACTCACCATAGCGGAGTGTAGGCATTCTCAAAAAAATCCACAGTAAGATAATCCCCATGCCCCACTACAGAGGCAATATCAAAGCTCGCCTCAAAATTGGAGTTCATCCCAAATCTGCTCAAAAATGTGTGCCAGAGCCTGCTGTTTAAGAATCCGTTGGCTGCATTGATAATCCTGCCTCTCTTAACCTTCCCAACCTTTTCGTACGGTTCAGCTATCTTATTATTGTTTAAGAACTTAACCTCAACAAAATGAATGGTGTTATATTTGGTGGCAATAATATCTATCTCTAAATGTCTGTATCTCCAATTTTGTGCAATAATAGTATAGCCGTTGCTTTTAAGGAATCCTGCAACTACACTCTCCCCTCTTTCTCCTGCAATTTTGCTGTTTCCTGCCATCCGCTCTGCTTCATTGTTCACCTCATAAAGGTAGTGTTTTTAAAAAAAACATCAAAATAAATTTTATCTCTACCAAGGTGCAATGATTGTAGATAAAGTCTAAATAAACTACCGTTTGTACAAAGTAAAATGTTTTTTATGGCATTCAAAGGCTATTTCAGAAGCCACTTATCTAAGAAAGCGAATAATAGTAGCAGAGGATATAGTAAAAGCTTACTCTTTGTTAATAAAAGAATTATGCTACATTTGTGCCTTGCAAATAAAATATGATGTAATATGAATCAATTAGACAAGAAAATTTCTGAACTGCATGAGAGAAGAGAAAAATCTATGCAGGGAGGCGGAGAAAAGGCTGTGGAGAAGCAGATTGCAATGGGAAAACTGCCCGCAAGGGAGAGAATAGACCAGATCCTTGATAAAGGTTCATTTTATGAGTATGACCTCTTTATAGAGCATGCAGCAAAGGATTTTGGAATGGACAAAAAAGTGCTCCCCGGAGATGGCGTAGTAATAGGGACAGGCAAGATAAACGGAAAACCTGTTGCAATATATGCACAAGACTTTACAGTTGCCGGAGGCTCTTTAGGATATATGCACGCGCAGAAGATAACAAAGATTATGGACTACGCGCTAAAGATGAGGATGCCGCTTATAGGTATAAACGATTCCGGAGGAGCCCGTATTCAGGAGGGGGTTAATGCTCTGGCCGGTTACGGAGAGATCTTTTACAGAAACACACAAGCCAGCGGAGTCATACCGCAAATCTCTGTTATACTTGGGCCTTGCGCCGGCGGAGCTGTCTATTCACCGGCTTTAACAGACTATGTTTTTGTAGTAGACAAGGTATCAAAGATGTTTATTACCGGTCCGGAGGTCATTAAATCTGTATTGGGAGAGGAGATAGATATGGAATCTCTTGGTGGAGCAAGAGTTCATTGCGAGATTACCGGAAATGCACACTTCTTTGCCGAGAGTGAAAAAGAGTGTTTTGCACAGATTAAGAAGCTGCTCTCATTTATCCCGTCTAACAATACTGAGAGCAGAGATACCGCAGAGATTAAAGAACCGCTAAAAAAATACAATATAGAGAGGATTGTCCCTGCAGACCCAACCAAGCCGTATGATGTAAGGGAGGTTATAAAGGCCCTCACAGACGGGTCTGATTTTATTGAGATACAGGAAAAATGGGCACAGAATATTGTTATAGGCTTTGGCAGAATGTCTGGCAAGACAGTTGGATTTGTAGCCAACCAGCCGCTATATTTGGCCGGGGTGTTAGACTGTGACTCATCTGACAAAGCTGCAAGGTTCATCCGCTATTGCGATTCCTTTAATATCCCGATTGTTACCCTTGAGGATATGCCGGGCTATCTGCCGGGCATAGATCAGGAACATGCAGGAGTTATCCGTCACGGGGCAAAACTTTTATACGCATATTCAGAGGCAACCGTTCCAAAGATTACGGTTATAATGAGAAAAGCGTATGGCGGAGGATATATTGCCATGAACTCAAGACACCTGAGGGCAGATTTTGTCTTTGCATGGCCAACCGCAGAGATAGCGGTAATGGGTCCGGAGGGGGCGGCCAATATCATCTTTAAGAAAGAGATAAATGAGGCCGAAAATCCTGTTGAGATGAAGAAACATAAGGTAGAGGAGTACAAAGAGAAGTTTGCCAATCCGTATGTAGCTGCCGGAAAAGGATATGTTGATTCTGTGATTGCTCCGGCCGAAACTCGAAAGGCCTTATTGAACGCCTTGGAAATAAGTGCCAACAAAACAGTCCCTACCATTACCAAGAAACACGGACTTCCACCGTTTTAAAACAGAATACTTATGAATTATAAGAATAAAAAATTTATAGAGATTCAGGTCTCAGAGAATGACAGCAGGTACAAAACACTGCCGACAGAGGGCTATTTGGGGCGCAAACCGTGGAGAGCGCCAAGCCCCAAAGAGGTTCGTTCAATAATTCCCGGCTCGGTTACCTCTATAGAGGTTAAGGTTGGAGACAGGGTAAAGAAAGGGTCTCCTCTTATGGAATACGAGGCAATGAAGATGCAGAACATTGTTGTTGCCCCGGTAGATGGCACGGTCAGAAAGATTAATGTGAAATCGGGAGACAAACTGCCAAAGGACCATATTCTATTGGAGTTAGACTGACAAAGTTGTCTAAAATAATGAAACGAGGGTGACTAAAACTAAAAAAGTCATCCTCGTTGTAGTTGGGGCGCGATGTTCGGATTCAGTCTACACTTTAGCTCAACAACATATACATATTTGCCATTTTCATTTGCATATTTCTTAATTAGTTTTTTTAAAAATAGTTACATTTGTAGGTTTGGAAAAATAAAAACGTTTAAAATAAAAATTATATGGCACTGACATTTAAAGACAGGCATATAGGACCAAGAGAGAAAGACATAAAGGAGATGCTTGGTATTCTTGGACTTGGAAGCTTGGACGAATTAGCACAAAAGACCGTTCCTCAGAATGTGCTTTTAAAGGAGGATATACAGCTCTCGGCTCCAATGAGCGAGAATGCTTACCTTGCACACCTTAAAGAGATGGTATCTAAGAACAAGAACTTCCGTTCGCTGATAGGAATGGGATTCTATGGAACAGGAACTCTTCCTGTAATAGTAAGGAATATATTTGAAAATCCTGTATGGTACACCTCTTATACCCCATATCAGGCAGAGATTTCGCAAGGTCGACTTGAGGCTCTGTTGGTGTTCCAGACGGTAATAAGCGAGCTTACAGGTTTTCCTCTCTCTAACTGCTCTATGTTAGATGATGCCCAGTCTGCAGCCGAGGCAATGAGAATGATGTTCGAGCTTCGCAGCCGCGCAATGGTTAAAGAGGGCAGAAACGTAATGTTTGTAGACAATAACATATTCCCACAGGTGCTTTCTGTTCTGAAGACAAGGGCTAAAGGTCTTGGTATAGAGATAGAGACGGGTGATTATGCAACTTACGAATTCGGTCCTAAATGCTATGGTGCAATGGTACAATACCCTGCCGCAAATGGGGAGGTAAGGGACTATGCCCAGTTCTGCGAAAAGGCTCATGCAGAGGGTTGCCTTGTAACAGCTTATTGTGATCTTCTGTCTCTTGCAGTGCTTAAAGAGCCGGCAGCCTGGGGTGCAGATGTTGCGGTAGGATCTGCCCAAAGGTTTGGACTTCCAATGGGATTTGGCGGCCCTACAGCAGGTTATATGGCAACTAAGGATGCCTATAAGAGAAATATTCCGGGTCGTATCATAGGAATATCTGTAGACAGATTGGGTAAAGAGGGTCTGAGACTTGCGCTACAGACAAGAGAGCAGCATATAAAGAGGGAGAAGGCTACATCTAATGTGTGTACCGCAACTGCTCTTATGGCTTCAATGAGCGGTATGTATGCAGTTTACCATGGACCACAGGGTATAAGGGATATAGCGGAGAGAACATCGCAGTATGCTCATTCCATTGCCCATTTTCTTAAAAATGCCGGATATATTTTAAGCTCAGATAACTTCTTTGACACAATAGAGATTTGCGGAGAGCTGAAAGAGGGCAAAGAGCAATCTTTGGATATTGCCAAGATTCAGTCTAAGGCCGAGGCGCTGGGACTAAACTTCTATTATCTGCCAGACAAGGTGCGCATAAGCGTAGATGAGCTTACCGATTGTGACGAAGCGGCTAAAGTGCTTGCGGTATTTGAGGCAGCTTCTTCTTGTTCATGCAACTGTAACAAGGCTGCCGATGGTAGCTTTATGAAGAGAGAGAGTGCTTATTTGCAGCAGAAGGTATTTAACAGCTATCATTCTGAGACAGAGATGATGAGATACCTTAAGAAATTGGAGAGAAAGGATATTTCGCTTACTCATTCTATGATTCCTCTTGGTTCATGTACAATGAAGCTGAACGCAGCTGTTGAGATGTTGCCTTTGAGCTGGAGCGAGCTTGCCAATGTTCACCCTCTTGCTCCTGCAAATCAGGTAGAGGGATATACTATGTTGTTAGATGAGCTTTCTAAGGATCTGTGTGCCATTACAGGTTTTGACGCATGCTGTCTGCAGCCTAATTCGGGTGCGGCCGGAGAGTATGCCAGTCTGCTTACAATAAGAAGATGGCATGAGGCAAACGGAGGCAAGGAGAGAAATATTATGCTTATCCCTACATCTGCCCATGGCACCAACCCTGCATCTGCGGCTATGGCCGGATTTGAGATTGTGCTTGTAGGGTGTGATGACCATGGTAATGTTATAGTAAGCGAGCTTAGGGAGAAGGCAGAGGCCAACAAGGAGCACCTTGCCGGGCTGATGATTACATACCCTTCTACCCACGGTATTTTTGAGGCTGAGATTAAAGAGATTGTAGATACGATACATAAGTTTGGCGGTAAGGTATTTATGGATGGTGCCAATATGAACGGGCAGATTGGGCTTACTAATCCGGGCTTTATTGGGGCGGATATATGCCATCTTAACCTTCATAAATCGTTTGCAATGCCTCACGGTGGCGGTGGACCCGGTGCCGGTCCTATCTGCTGTACAGCCGCTCTTGCTCCGTATATGCCGGGAAACCCTATGACTCCCGGAGATGGTGCGGTAAGTGCCGGTCTGCATGGTAACGCAATGCTTGCCCCTATAACCCATGCATATATCAAACTGCTTGGAGCAGAAGGTCTTAAGAAATCTACACAGGTTGCAATCCTGAATGCCAACTATATGGCTCATCAGTTTGCACCGGAGTATTCTATTCTTTACAGAGGGGAGAAAGGGTTTGTTGGTCATGAGTGTATTGTAGACTGCCGAAACTTCAAGAGCGAGTTTGGTGTAGATGCAACAGACCTTGCAAAGCGTCTTATGGACTATGGGTTCCATGCTCCAACACTTTCATTCCCTGTACACGAGACTCTTATGATTGAACCTACAGAGTCTGAAAGCAAAGAGGAGTTAGACAGGTTTGTTGAGACAATGAAGCAGATAAAGAGAGAGTGCGATATGATTAAATTGGGAGAGTATGATGCGGAGGACAATCCTATAAAGAACTCTCCTCACCCTGCAGATGAGGTTTGTGCAGATGAGTGGAACCACAAGTATAGCAGAACTGTTGCGGCTTTTCCGCTTGAGTGGTTGCATGAGAACAAGTTCTGGCCTGCCACAAGCAGAATTGACAACGGTTATGGCGACAGGAATCTTGTTGCCAAAGTACAGTAAATCTGACTTTCAGGTAACAACGGACAAGGGGATGACTAAAAAAAGCCATCCCCCTCTTCTTTCTTAAGTACAAAAGTAGATTTTCAATGCTTGCAAAGCTGAACAAACCGGAGTTTACCTACGTAAATGAGTCTTGATGAAGACTGTTGGCTTAGTCTATGCGCTGCATCTCACGGCGGAGATCTTTCTCTTTAATAGATTGTCTCTTGTCGAACTCGCGCTTACCCTTAGCAAGAGAGATATTAACCTTTGCATAGCCGTTATCTGCAATAAACAGACGGGTAGCCACAATGGTAAGGCCCTTATCTTTTATGGCACGCTCCAATTTTCTTAGTTCGCGTTTGTTCAGCAATAGTTTACGGTCTCTGTAAGGGTCGTGTTTATTGAATGAGCCCCACCAGTAGTCTGCAATATGCATCCCTTTTATATACAACTCCCCCCTATTGAAATAGCAGTAAGAATCTACCAACGATACCTTGCCTGCACAGATAGATTTAATCTCCGTTCCACACAGCACAATCCCGGCAGTATAGTTTTCTAAAAAAGTGTACTCAAAACCTGCCCTCTTGTTTCTTATCTCAACTCTTGCTCTCTTTTCCTTAGACATATCTCCTCCTTTATAAGAAGCTGTAATTTGCACAAAAGTAGTGAATAATTCCTAACTTTGGCCTTGCGAAAGCCTCACCTGCAAGAGCAATGCTTAAAGAGTTTTTAAATAACAATTATTCTGCAATAACCATTCTTGGCCCCACTGCAAGCGGAAAAACCAAAGCAGCAGTGGCTTTGGCTCGCACCATAGAGGAGCTGACCGGCAAAAAAGCCGAGATACTCTCTGCCGATTCGAGACAGGTGTACATTGGAATGGATATTGGCACAGGCAAAGATCTGGTGGAGTATGGAGAGATTCCTGTTCATCTTGTAGATATTGTGCCGGCAGGGGAGAAATACAACATCTTCCGCTACCAGAGAGATTTTTCAACAGCATACAAGCAGATAATTGAGAGAGGAAACTTCCCCATAATATGCGGAGGTTCCGGGCTGTACATAGAGGCAGCCACCTGCGGATATGAGCTGAAAGAGGTTGCACCAAATATGCAGCTGCGCTCCGCACTGGAGCAAAAGTCAATGGATGAGCTTGTTGCAATGCTCATGGATTTAAAAAGCAAGAACGGTACGCATCCCCACAACAATACAGATTTTGACACCAAAAAGAGAGCTATAAGGGCTATTGAGATAGAGTTAGCGGTGGCAAACAACGAGATAAAGGATACAAGCCTCACACTTCCCGATAAAAATTCCATTCTTTTTTTAGGTGTAGATGTAGATAGGGAGACTCGTAACAAAAGAATAGACGCAAGATTGGAGTGTAGGCTTAAAGAGGGGATGACAGATGAGGTAAAAAGGCTGTTAGACAGTGGGATAAAGGGAGAAGACCTTATCTATTACGGATTGGAATATAAATTTGTAACTCTATACCTTACCGGAGAGTTAGAGTACGGTACCATGATTGAGAGACTGCAAACTGCAATCCATCAGTTTGCCAAAAGACAGATGACATGGTTCAGGGGAATGGAACGAAAGGGAATAGAGATTAAATGGTTACCACCTGAAGAGTTTTTAGGATAAAATTATTATGATAAAGAATTTAGTTGGATTTGCTGTTGCAGCACTTTGTGTATTGAGTGCAGACTACGCAACAGCTCAAAAGG
>CAVHKR010000028.1:0-12240 GCA_963636615.1 Acutalibacteraceae bacterium
GTTCCGTTTGCAGGTGCTATAATCTCTGTTCCCGCATTGGCTAAAAGATCTATCCCCGTATGATTGGCAATCGTTTTGAAAAAAGGATTAATCTTCTTCCCCAGAGAGGCTCCTATCTGGTTTATATTAAAATTCTTTACAGGTACAATAGAGGGTATAAAGAGCTGCTCCCCGTCCATCTTGGCAAGTGTGCTGTCTATCACTCTAAAGCTGCGGGCAATTACATCAGCTTCACTTTCAAGCATCTGCAGCCGCTCCGTTGTAAATTCAATTATCCTGTCGTTATTGGTCGTGTCTATCTGAGAAAAGAAGATGTTATCCCCCTGTGAACTCCCAATATCCAATGGGTTGGAATTGAACAGCTCCATATAGATCTCTCTATCCTTCTCTCTCAGATTCTCCATGGTAGTCTCTAACAGATTAAGCTTTTCAGAAAGATTGGAGAGTTCCTCGCTGAGAACCCTGTTCTCTCTGTTTATCTGCCTCTCCTGTTTTGTGCTGTATATAACGGATATTACAAAATAATACAGAATTGCTAAAAGTATGCTCACTACAAAATATTTGAGGAGCCTCTTAACCCACCCTTTAAGACCTATCTTATCCTCAACAAACTTTAAAGTCTCTCTGTCGAATCTGTATTTGCCCATTGAAAAAGTTATTTCTTGGACAGAGGGTTATCGGACTTTTTTATCATTGCCCTATATTCATCCCCCCTAACATCGTTTGAAAAATAATTTATAGGATTAACTACACTGTTCCTGTATATGACCTCATAATGGAGGTGTGTTCCGGTACTCTTTCCCGAATTACCCATATTTGCTATATGCTCTCCTCTCTCCACCTGCTGCCCCTCCTTTACAAACACCTTGCTCAGGTGAGCATATCTTGTCTTGTAACCAAACCCATGATCTATTATAACATAATTGCCATACCCGAAAAAGTTGTAGCTTACATCAACAACCTTTCCGTTTCCTGTTGCATATATAGGTTCTCCCGTCTTTCCGCTAAGGTCCAAACCGCAGTGCTTTGCAAGCCTCTTTGAGAAAGGATCTCTTCTGTACCCAAAAGTGCTCGAATACTTCACGTTGTCTAAAGCCACAGGAGGAATTGCCGGCACAGAGAGCGCCATCTCCCTGCTTCGCTTTGCAAAGAAAGAGACATCATCATAAGACTTGGACTGAATAAAGGCCTTCTTGTAGAGAATATCCATATTCATCTCCACACTTTTAAGACAGTCAAAATTGCGGTAATCATCTAAATATGAATACCTATCTACCCCTCCGAAACCGGCATTCCTCACATCTTTGCCTATCTCCTCCATACCAAAAATAGGACGATATGTATTGTTGTCCCTTAACTCCAACTCTGTAAGGGTAAGAAAGTTCTTTTCCAATCTGCTGTTCAGCAGATCTATCTTTGAATGCAACTCCGCAGATTTTCTTTTAAGCTGAGCAGTTTTTGGAGTATCATATCCAAAATAGCAGGTGTACAGAGCATAGTATAGAGAGAAAGCCACAAGGCTGAGCAGGAACAGCACGAACCCCTTGGATACCCTCTTAAAAAGTGGTATTTTGCGAATCTCGTAAGCTAAAGTATCGGTATTTAACTCGTATCTTTTCTTCCTGAACATCCTAAAATCTCTTTTATCCGTGCAAAAGTAATAAATAAAAATAAAAAAGACTATTTTTGCATCCTACTAACAACCTACTAAGAAGTTTCCGAGCACCGATAAACAGGTTGTCACAGACAATGATTACCTAAAATAACTATCAGAGAATATGACATCTAATGAAATAAGGAAGACATTCTTCAACTTTTTCAGCTCCAAAGGGCATACCATTGTAAATTCCGCACCAATGGTTGTAAAAAACGACCCCACTCTAATGTTCACCAATGCCGGTATGAACCAGTTTAAAGATCTGTTTCTTGGGAATGCCCCAATTACTCACAAAAGAGTTGCAGATTCGCAAAAATGTCTGCGAGTCAGCGGAAAGCATAACGATCTTGAGGAGGTTGGGCACGACACCTACCACCACACCATGTTTGAGATGCTTGGAAACTGGAGCTTTGGTGATTATTTTAAGAAAGAGGCCATAGACTGGGCTTGGGAGCTTCTCACAGAGGTTTACAAGTTAGACAAGGATCGTCTCTATGCCACAATATTTGAGGGGAGCAAAGAGGATGGAGTCCCAATGGATACAGAGGCAAGAGATGCCTGGTTAAAGCATCTGCCTGCAGAGAGGATAATTTTAGGCAACAAAAAGGATAACTTCTGGGAGATGGGAGAGACAGGTCCGTGCGGTCCGTGCTCGGAGATCCATATAGATCTAAGGCCCAACAACGAACGTGCGGAGATCTCCGGTTTAGAGCTTGTAAACAAGGGGCATCACTTGGTAATTGAGATTTGGAACCTTGTCTTCATGCAGTTCAACAGAAAGGCAAACGGCTCTTTGGAACCGCTTCCGCAGAGGCATGTAGATACAGGTATGGGACTCGAAAGGCTCTGCATGGCATTACAGGGGAAGCAGAGCAACTACGACACAGACATATTCACCAACATGATTGCCTCCATAGAGGAGCTGTCCGGAAGAAAATATGAACCGGACGGAGACACCGGAGTGGCAATGAGAGTTATAGCAGACCATATTCGCGCAATAAGCTTCTCAATTGCAGACGGACAGCTACCATCTAATGTAAAGGCCGGCTATGTAATAAGGCGCATACTAAGAAGAGCGGTGCGCTACGCATACACATTTTTAGGGGTAAACGAACCACTCCTATGCAGGTTGGTTCCGGCATTGGTAAAGCAGATGGGAGAAGCCTATCCGGAGCTTAACCAGCAGCAACAACTGATTGAAAAGGTTATAAAGGAGGAGGAGGAGGCGTTTCTCAAGACCTTGGAGAAGGGGATAAAGATGATGGATTCCCTTATGGCAAAGAGCGTTGCAAAGAAGACTGTCTCCGGAGAGGAGGCATTTGTACTATATGACACCTTTGGCTTCCCGATAGATCTCACAGAACTCATAGCCAAAGAGAAGGGCTATACCGTAGATTTTGAAAAATTTGAGGAGGAGCTTGGCAAGCAGAAACAGAGAAGTCGCAATGCAACGGCAAAAGAGGAATCGGACTGGACCATTGTCGTTCCAAGCGACCATACGGAATTCACAGGTTATGACGTTACAGAGCAGCATTCCATGAAGATTCTCAAATACAGGAGCGTTAAGACAAAAAACAAGGAGAGTTTTCAGATTGTCTTTGACAAGAGTCCGTTTTATGCAGAGAGTGGCGGGCAGGTTGGAGACAGCGGATATATCACATCTGCCTCCGGAGAGAAGATAGATGTGATAAACACCATTAAGGAGAACGGCCTGCCTATTCATGTTACAGAGAGCCTGCCACATGACCTTGGATTGCTCTTTACCGGCTATGTCAATGTAGAAAGAAGAAAATCAATAGAGAACAATCATACTGCAACTCACCTGTTGCACTACGCACTGAGACAGATTATTGGCACACACATAGAACAGAAAGGCTCAAGCGTCTCTGCCGCAGGATTCAGGTTTGACTTTTCTCATTACGAAAAGATAGAACCTAAGGTATTAAGAGATGTTGAAAGGCTTGTAAACAGGATGGTAAGGGCAAACATCTCCCGTACCGAATTCAGAGGCATCCCTATTGAAGAAGCTCGTTCAAAGGGGGCAATGGCACTTTTTGGAGAAAAATACGGAGACAAGGTTAGGGTTATACAGTACGGAGATTCAATTGAACTTTGCGGAGGAACACATGCATCTGCAACAGGCAACATAGGATACTTTAAAATCATCTCCGAATCTGCTGTAGCCGCAGGAATCAGGAGGATAGAGGCGGTTACCGGGAGTGCCGCAGAGACAATAATAGAGGGGGCAGAGGATATACTTTACGGCATTAAAGAGCTGTTCAACAACCAGACGAACGTCATAGCTGCCGTAAAAAAGATATTTACCGAAAACGAATCATTTAAAAAGGAGATAGAGAGGTTCATGCATGAGCGTGCTGTATCTATAAAAGACTCGCTAATATCACAACAGAGGGTTGTAAACGGCATAAACGTATTCTCTTTAAAAGGTCCTTTCCATCCCGATATCATAAAGCAGATTGCCTTTCTGCTAAAGAATGAGACAAACAACTCTGTCTTTGCTGCAGCTACGGAGTTTGAGGGCAAACCTACCCTTACCCTTATGTACACCCAAGACCTCGTAGAACAGGGTTACAATGCAGGAAAAGATATAAGAGAAGCTGCCAAGAGCATTAAAGGCGGAGGAGGAGGACAACCGTTTTTAGCCACTGCCGGAGGAAAAGATACAGCCGGGTTGGCAGACGCCCTTACCCAAATGATAGAAACAGCTACCAAATAACTGTGAAGATACTCGACCGATTCATACTCAAATCATTTTTAGGGCCATTCATAATGACCTTCCTTATTGTCATCTTTACATTGGTAATGCAGTTTCTTTGGCTGTACATAGATGAACTTGTAGGGAAAGGCCTTAGTTTTGGCATCATAGCAGAGTTCCTGGCATGGGGAAGCGCCACACTCATCCCCCTTGCCTTGCCTTTAGCCACACTCATAGCCTCGGTTATGACAATGGGGAATCTTGGAGAAAACAATGAATTGCTTGCCATGAAAGCTGCCGGCATATCTCTGCCACGGATTCTCCGCCCACTCATCTACGTTGCAGTATTTATAAGCATAGCGGCATTCTTTGCTTCAAACAATCTTATACCTGTAGCATACAACAAAGTTGCAACACTGCGAGAAGACATTGGACGTACAAAGGAGGAGATTAAGATTCCAACCGGCATATTCTACAACGGAATAGAGGGATATAACCTGAGAGTGGTAAGAAACGGAAAAGAGGGAAAAATCTATGAGGTTATGGTCTATGACCACAGCAAGAACAAAGGCAATGTAAGTCTCACCCTGGCAGACTCAGGAATGATAAGATTAAGTTCAGACAAATCGGGACTCATATTCACACTATACAACGGAACCAGTTACGAGGAGGAGAACACCAGAAATTACTCAGACACCATATTAGACCTCAACAGGGTAAATTTCATAGAGCAGGAGGTACTGATACCGTTAAAAAACTACAGCTTTAAAAAATCGGACACAGACCAGTACGACAATGCTGTAAAATCCAAAAACCTCTCGCAGCAGATTGCAGATAAGGATTCGCTCACAAAAGCCTACAACGCAACGTTGGCATCACAGACAAGGAGAGCCATCATAAACAGCAACATGCAGTCTTCATATCAGTTAGACACCAATAAAAAATATGCAGAGATGCCCCTCTTTGCATTGGATTCAATATATTCAGACCTAAAGAACCGGCAGCTGAAATGGGCAGATGACCAGGAGGAACTTCAGGCCGTTACAATGGCAATAAACTACCTGCAGGATCAGGAGGGTTATTCTGAATACAACGAGAGGGAGCTTTTTCAGAGCGGCTACTTTAAAAGGAGAAGTGCGGTTGAGATTTTCAGGAAATTCACCCTCTCCTTTGCTTGTCTTATATTCTTCTTCATAGGCGCACCTCTTGGTTCAATCATACGTAAAGGAGGCTTGGGA
The DNA here is from genome assembly GCA_963636615.1 of Acutalibacteraceae bacterium. Classification (GTDB taxonomy): domain Bacteria; phylum Bacteroidota; class Bacteroidia; order Bacteroidales; family UBA932; genus Egerieousia. The sequence continues at coordinate 5,612 of CAVHKR010000028.1, forward strand.
ACACCTATAATAGTGTCTGCCCTCTTCTTTGTATTCTACTGGGTAATAGATATAAGCGGAGTAAAATTGGCCAATGACGGCTCCATAGGGGCGTTCCTTGGAACATTTGTCTCAACCATTGTATTGGTACCCATAGGGGTATTCCTCACATGGAAATCTACAAAAGATTCGGCACTGTTCAATATAGACTCCTATACCAACTTCTTTAAGAACATAGCAAAGAAGGGGTATATCAGAGAGCAATATGCCAAATGGCAAGAGATAAGGAGAGAGCAAAGGGAGAGCAGAAGAGCAGAGAAAGCATAAACCCAACAATATGAATCCAAAAGATCTTAGAATAGTATATATGGGGACACCGGAATTTGCCGTAGCCCCTTTAAAAGCCCTTGTAGAGGGTGGTTACAACATAGTTAAAGTTATTACCGTTCCCGATAAACCACAGGGACGTGGCCTGAAATTAGGGCAAAGTGCAGTAAAGGAGTATGCCCTCTCTGCCAGACTCGAACTGCTCCAACCAGAAAAACTAAAAGATGAACCATTTTTGAGCACTCTGAAAAGCCTGAATGCCGATCTCTTTGTAGTTGTAGCCTTCAGGATGCTTCCGGCAGAGGTCTGGAGGATGCCGGCATTAGGGACATTTAACCTGCACGCATCGCTGCTGCCCAAATACAGAGGAGCTGCGCCAATCAACCGGGCAATCATAAATGGAGAGAAAGAGACAGGTGTTACCACCTTCTTAATTGACGAGAAGATAGATACCGGACATATCCTAATGCAGAGGAGAGTTGCCATTGGAGAGCGCGAAACCGTAGGCACACTTTACGACCGTCTCATGGAGGTTGGAACAGAGTTGGTTATAGAGACCGTAGACTCGCTTGCAAACGGAACAACAACCCCACGCCCACAAAATGAGGCGGAGAATGACAACGCCCCCCTGCCGGAGGCTCCTAAACTTAACAGAGAGAACTGCACAATAGAGTGGAATCAGCCGGCAGACAAGATAGAGCAGCTTGTAAGAGGACTATCTCCATATCCGGCAGCATTGGCAACAATAGAGGATTCAAACGGCAAGAAGACCGGGGTAAAGATCTATATGGCTCGGGCAGAGATGAAAGAAAGCGAGACCGCTGTAGACAAAAAAATGGAAAACGGCACAATAAAGAGCAACGGAAAAACCTATCTGTCTGTTGTATGCGGAAAAGGGGAGCTATACATAGAGGAGATGCAGCTTGCCGGCAAGAAAAGGATGAAAGTAAAAGAGTTGCTGGCAGGATTCAGGAATCCTGAATCCCATAGATTTTTATAAACTCAGATAAGGCCAATGCTACTTAGGGGCAAGTCTGTAGAGCACAATAGCAATAATTGCATACAGGACATTAGGCAACCAGATAGCAACAAACGGAGACAACGCGCCTGTATGCACAAACATCTGGCTGAATCTCATAAACAGAATATACGAAAAACTAAGAGCCAGGCCTATCCCTATATTCATACCAATACCCCCACGCCTCTTTTTAGAAGAGAGGGAGACCCCTATTATAGTAAGAATGAATGCAGAGAACGGCATTGCTATTCTGGTATTTTTCTCAATCAGAGAGTATTTTACCATTGCATCGCCACGCATCTGCTGTGTGGCTATAAGGCTGTTAAGCTCCTTCATATCGCTCTTCTCAACCTCATTCTTCTTTCTGTAGAAATCATTTACCGTAATGGCAAGAGCCGTATCTAATTTGGCCCCCTTCCTTATACTCTCTCCCGTAGCCGCATAATCTCTAAGCTCATAATTTGAAAGAGTCCAGCACTCCTTATCCTTATCCCATTTTGCACTTTCGGCATACAACTTGGATTTTATATTATGTCCCTCTATGCTCTCAAGAGCAAATCTGTATATAGTGTTGTTCCATTGGCTAAAGGACTCTGCATAAAGAAATGTTCCGGGGTCTATCTGATAATGGGTATTCCTCCCGATACTGGCCTTCTTCTCTTTAATGTATTTCTCCTCAAAAGCAAGCCTTCCCTTGTTGGCATGAGGAATTACAAAGAGATTTAACGACAAACTGAACAGAAAGATAAAAAAGGCAGAGAGCATATATGGATACATGAGCCGCTTAAAACTTATCCCACCGGCTAAAATTGCCGTTATCTCTGTATTGGCAGCCATCTTGGATGTAAAGAATATAACCGTAATGAACACAAACAGAGCGCTGAACATATTTACAAAATATGGAACAAAGTTGGCGTAATAGTTAAATACTATAGCCTGCAGAGGTGCCTTCTTGTCTACAAAATCATCTATCTTTTCACTTATGTCAAATATTATGACAATTGCAATTATGAGCAGCAATGCCATAAGATAAGTACCTATAAACTTCCTTATAATGTAGCGGTCTATTATTGTTATCCTAAAATTATAATTCATCCCAATATACTAAATCTTGGTCTCCAATCTCTTAACCGTTTCATTCTTCCATTTTAGAAAATCCCCGGCCTTTATATGAACTCTTGCCTCCTTTACAAGGCTCAGATAGAATGCTAAATTATGCTCGCTTGCAATCTGGGCTGCCAACATCTCCCCTGCAATAAACAGATGCCTCAAATAGGCTTTGGTGTATGTCCTGTCTACAAAAGATTCCCCTTTCGGGTCTAAAAGCGAATAGTCGTCTGCCCATTTTCTATTGCGGATATTTATCATCCCCTCCCATGTAAAGAGCATCCCGTTTCTGCCATTCCTTGTTGGCATTACACAGTCAAACATATCAACACCTCTGGCTATCCCCTCAAGTATATTGGCAGGAGTTCCCACCCCCATGAGATAGACCGGCTTGTCTTTGGGAATAAGAGGGGTTACAACCTCTATCATCTCATACATCTTCTCTGTAGGCTCCCCAACAGAAAGCCCTCCTATTGCATAACCATCCCGGTCTAACCTCACAACATGCTCGGTTGCCATGCGTCTTAAATCTGGATATACACATCCCTGGATTATCGGGAAGAAAAACTGCTTATAGCCATACAGAGGTTCTGTTTCATCAAATCTCTTTACACATCTTTCTACCCATTTCTGAGTCAGTTTAAGAGACTCCAAGGCGTATGAACGTGTAGCATCTCCGGGAGTACACTCATCCAACGCCATAATTATATCTGCCCCAATCATCCTCTGGGTATCTACATTGTTCTCCGGTGTAAATGTATGCTTTGAGCCATCTATATGCGAACGGAATGTACACCCTTCCGGGGTGAGCTTTCTATTGTCTGCCAGGGAGAAGACCTGAAACCCGCCACTGTCTGTAAGCATGGGCTTGTCCCACGATATGAACTTGTGCAAACCTCCGGCCCTGTTTATTATATCCAGACCAGGGCGTAGATAAAGATGATAGGTATTGCCTAAAATAATCTGGGCTTTTATATCATCCGAAAGGTCTCTGTGATAAACCCCTTTTACAGAGCCTACAGTACCTACCGGCATGAAAATGGGGGTCTCTATTACCCCGTGGTCTGTGTAGATAAGGCCACATTCTGCCCTTGACTCTTTATCTTGCGCTATCTTTTCAAATCTCATAACACCCTGTTAAGGCTACAAAAATAATAAAAATAGTGTATATTTGTGTGCCATTACTATTCACCTGTTTATTGCAGGGTGTTGGCAGAATATATCTCTATTACAATGGAAAAAAGGGTTCGTCTAACCGTTGGTGCACTTACAGCCACCCCTCAGGATGGAGGGAAATTTACCTTCTTCTTGTGTCAGGAGGGGGAGGACAGGTGTATAGCCCTGCCGTTAGACCCTCCCCAAATGCACACAATGCTACTCAATTTTAAGGAGAGTGAGCGTGGAGATGGGGTTACAATCCATTCGGTTTTTGAGAAACTCCTAAAATCATATAGCATAGAGCTATTAGAGATAGATGTCTCTCACGACGACAGCATCAATGAATTCTACGCAGACCTTCTCTTCTTTAACGGTAAAGAGGAGGTTAAGGAGAGATTGCCGGTCACAGACGGTATTATTCTGGCTAAAAAATTTGCAGCGCCTTTGTATATTGCCGAGCATCTTATGGACAAATGGGGTGTAAAGGTAGACCTCCCGGAGATGGAAATAATGAAAAAATGCATGCCTGATAAAACAGAATCCTTACAAGAGAGCCTTAGGCAGGCCATAGATGAGGAGGATTACGAGAAAGCCGCTATAATCAACAAGAAGATAGAGAAGCTACGCAGATCTAAAAGAAGAGAAACAAATAATCAATAATAAATTTTTTAATGAGAAAGTACATTTTCATCCTGTTGGGAATACTGCTTGCCTTTTCATTGCCATACGGCAAACTGGCAGCGCAAGCCCGAGATACCATGCCGGTCCTTACTGTAAATCAGATTGCAGAGGAGACACTGGCAAACGCAGACAGCTCTGTTATACAACAGCCAGACACTTTACATCAAAGTGCATTAACAGCAGCATCCCAAAAGAAGGATAACCCATTTGAGGCTCTGTTAACACAGAAAACATTTACCTTTAATATCTGGTCTATAGTAAAGGGAATATTTGGAATGGCCGTAATCCTCTTCATAGTATGGCTCTTTAGCTATAACAGAAAGAACATCAATTGGGGAACTGTACTAAAAGCCTTGGCCTTGCAGCTTGTAATTGCACTATCCGTGCTGCTTTTCCCAGCAGTCCAATCTGCATTTGAATTCTTTGGAAAATGCTTTGTAGCCGTTTTAGGTTGGACACGGGCCGGGTCTGAGTTCCTTTTTGGAGGTCTTGTAGACCTTAACAAATTCGGATACATATTTGCCCTTCAAATCCTCCCTACAATAGTCTTCTTCTCGGCTCTCACAAGCCTTTTCTTTTATCTTGGAATCCTCCAGAAGGTGGTGTGGCTAATGGGCTGGTGCCTTACAAAACTGATGAAACTTTCAGGTGCAGAATCCCTTTCATGTGCCGGCAATATCTTTCTTGGGCAGACAGAAGCTCCGCTCCTTGTAAAGGAATATATTCCAAAGATGTCAAAATCTGAGCTTATGCTTGTAATGACAGCCGGTATGGCCACAATGGCCGGAGGTGTCCTTGCAGCATACATTGGCATGCTCGGCAACGGAGACAAGGCCTTGGAGGTAGAATTTGCAAAGCACCTGCTTTCTGCCTCTGCAATGGCAGCTCCGGGAGCTATTGCAATAGCAAAGATTATATACCCACAAGATGAAAAGATAGACAATTCTGTAGAGGTGTCGCAAGAAAAGATTGGCAGAAATATTCTCGATGCCGTAACCAACGGCGCATCTGATGGTCTTAAACTCGCTGCCAATGTTGCTGCTATGCTGCTTGTCTTCTACGCTCTTATTGCAGGCTTCAATTATATATTTCTAAAGATAGGAGATTGGACAACACTTAACAATGTCATTGCCTCTGCAACAGACGGCAGATACAGTTCTCTCTCTTTGGAGTTTTTGTTGTCATATCTCTTCTACCCGGTAATATGGCTCACAGGTGCACCTACGGCAGACATTGCACCTATAGGACGTCTGCTTGGAGAGAAACTTATCCTAACAGAGTTTGTAGGATACCAAAGCCTTGCAGATATGATTAGGACAGGAGTCTTCTCCTCTCCAAAATCTATAATTATGGCAACCTATGTCCTTTGCGGATTTGCCAACTTTGCCTCTGTCGGTATTCAGATTGGAGGTATAGGGGGTATTGCTCCAAATAAGAAATCTATAATCTCTTTCTTTGGATTCAGAGCACTGTTCGGAGCCTCTATGGTGGCATTGGTTAGTGCTACTATGGTTGGAATGTTCATGTAATAAAAACCAGTTGTATAAAAAGAATACTTAAATCTTAATAACAAAGCGAGGATGATTAAAAAGAGTCATCCTCGCTTTGTTATCTCAGGTTTGCTCAAAAATGCCTATTAGAATTCTCCATTGGCCAATTTGCGTCTGCAGGCAGCAATCATATCATCTATCATCTCATCCAATCCCCATTTAGGATTCCATCCCCACTCCTCTCTTGCAGCAGAGTCATCCATTATATCGGGCCACGAAGCTGCAATCGCAGCCTTTACGGAATCTACATTATAATCCCATGTAAAATTTGGGATTCTCTTCTTGATTTCAGCAAACAGTTGCTCAGGGGTAAAACTCATAGAAGCAATATTAAAACTGTTCCTATGCTTTAACTTAGAGGGATCGGCCTCCATGAGCTGGGTTGTAGACTCAAGGGCATCCGGCATATAGAGCATATCCATATAGGCATCCTTTGGTACTTCGCAGGTAAACCTCCCCTCTTTCACCGCTTTATAGAACACCTCTACAGCATAATCCGTTGTTCCGCCACCGGGCATTGCCCCATTTGATATTATACCGGGAAACCTTACGCTTCTTGTATCAACACCAAATTTGGTGTAGTAGTAATCACTCAACAACTCTCCGCTTACCTTGCATACACCGTAAATAGTATTAGGTCTCATTACAGTATCCTGAGGGGTTTTATAGTGAGGAGTGCTCTCTCCAAACGCCCCAATTGAACTTGGTGTAAAGAGCGCTGCATTATTCTCCTTGGCTATGTTCAACGAATTGAGCAATGCCCCCATATTTATATTCCATGCCAACTGCGGATTCTTCTCCCCTGTTGC
>CAVHKR010000029.1:0-11725 GCA_963636615.1 Acutalibacteraceae bacterium
CCAAAGCATAAGCTTGATGAAATATCTTTCGTGCATTAGAAAAATGGTCGTATGCTTTTAAATATGAGTCAGCACTCTTTGAATAATTATAGCCATTCATATATATATCCCCTATTTGAGAATAGAGTAATCCTATATAATAATCATTATTAAGAGAGTTGGCTATCTGCTCCGCTTCTGTGTAATCCAACATGGCATGTGAATAATCACCTAAATTAATATATACACACCCCCTGTTAAATAATGAAAGAAATTTTTCATTTGCAGTCCCATGGTTCGAATAATAATCTACTGCAATATTAATAAGAGAATCACTAGTTACCAAAACGTGGTTTTTAATCTGTGCTTGTGTATATAGGAGTGCGTATTTTGCTCTTTCTTTTTCTGATTTTAATTCTTTTGTATCTATAAGACATATATTGGACAAAGCACTGTCCGGCCTATTATCTATGTATGACTCTATGTCCTTCAAATCATCATACACCAAATTCTCACAAGAATTTAGTATACATAGCAATACCGTAAAATAAAGAATGCAGTTAAATATGTTTTTTTGTATTATATGGTTCATATATGATTGGTCTTTATCCGGGAGGTAGATCTTAGTTTATAGTTAAGAGTTTATAGCCAAAGCCAATACTATAAAAAACTATAAACTCCTAACTTTCAACTATTAACTTAGCTTTACCCTCCTTACTCCAAAAAGGCCAAAGCTAACGCCAAAGCCAAAACCATTCTTAATTAAGTAGTTTTCTAATTAACTCCCCAATCTTCTTGCCGTCTGCACGGCCGGCCATCGCTTTGGTGGCAACACCCATCACCTTGCCCATCTCTTTTTGAGATGTAGCTCCAACCTGTGCAATAATCTTTACAAGCTCTGCGGTTATCTCCTCGTCTGTAAGCTGTTTGGGAAGATATACCTCCATAAACGACGCCTCCGAAAGTTCATTCTCCGCAAGCTCCGGTCTCCCCTGCTGTTTGTAAATCTCTGCAGTTTCTTTTCGCTGTTTTACTAACTTTTGAATAAGCTTTACTATAGCATCATCGGCAAGAACCTCGTTCCCCTCCTCATCTTGTGAAAGAACTGCCCCCTCTGCTGTTTTTGCAAGAAGGATTGCTGCCTTAATGCCTCTTAGAGATTCCAAACGGGTCTTCTCTTTGGCAAGCATTGCAGCTTTAATATCCTGTTGGACCTGTTTCTCTAAACTCATAATATCTCTCCTTATAATTTATTTATCGGGAAGGGTTGATTTAATACACAACTCCTCCATCTGAACCTTATCTATACGGCTTGGAGCATCGAGCATAACATCTCTGCCGTTATTGTTTTTAGGGAATGCTATATAATCCCTGATTGTTTCTGTTCCGCCAAACAGTGCGCAGAAACGGTCAAATCCAAAGGCAATGCCTCCATGAGGCGGAGCACCGTATTTAAATGCGTTAATCATAAATCCAAATCTGTAGTCGGCATCCTCTTTGGTAAAGCCAAGCACCTCAAACATTCTCTCCTGAACCTTTGAGTCGTGGATTCTTATTGAACCTCCGCCAACTTCCGTGCCATTGAGAACAAAGTCGTAAGCATTGGCATTAACCTGTTTTAAAAGTTCTACATCGTCTGAATAGAATTTATCCAGATCCTCCGGTTTTGGAGCTGTAAACGGATGGTGCATTGCGTAGAATCGCCGGTCTTCTTCATTCCACTCCAACAGAGGGAAATCATATACCCACAACGGTTTGAATACAGAATTGTCTCTTAGGCCCAGTCTGTTACCCATCTCTATTCTCAATGTTCCGAGTGCTACCTGAGTTTTTGTCTTGGAACCACTTAGGATAAGGATAAGGTCTCCTGCCTCTGCTCCAATTTCGGCCGCCAACGAGAGTAATTTATCGGGAGTATAAAACTTGTCTATAGAGGATTTTACACTGCCGTCTTTTGCCAATTTAATATATACCAAGCCTTGTGCACCAATCTGAGGTCGTTTTACCCACTCTGTAAGCTCGTCTAACTGCTTGCGCGTATAGTCCCCGCAACCTTTAACTGCTATTGCCCCTATGTACTCTGCTGTATCGAACACGCTAAAGCCGTGCCCCTGCATCTGTTTGGTGATGGTGTTCATCTTCATCTCAAAGCGCAGATCAGGTTTGTCCGAGCCGTAATACTCCATTGCATCTGCATACGAGATTCTTGGGAACTGATAGTTCAGCTCTTGGCCCAAGACGTTCTTAAACAAATCCTTGGCAAGACCCTCAAATGTCCTTAAAATATCTTCTCTCTCTATAAAAGACATCTCACAGTCTATCTGTGTAAACTCCGGCTGGCGGTCTGCCCTCAAATCCTCATCTCTAAAGCAGCGCACTATCTGGAAATATTTGTCAAAGCCGGCTACCATGAGGAGCTGCTTCTGCTGCTGAGGACTCTGTGGAAGGGCATAGAACTCCCCCGGATTCATCCTCGACGGAACAACAAAGTCTCTTGCCCCCTCAGGAGTAGATTTTATGAGATATGGGGTTTCAATCTCAAGAAAACCCTCATTGCTCAGGTATTTTCTTATCTCTTGAGCCATCTTGTGCCTTAACTCCAACGCTCTTCTAAGAGGAGGTCTTCTAAGATCCAAGTACCTGTACTGCGCCCTCAAATCCTCTCCTCCGTCCGATACCTCCTCAATTGTGAATGGCGGTGTAACAGCTGGGTTAAGGATATTTATCTCGTTCAGTTTTATCTCAATGTCTCCGGTTGCAATCTTGTCATTCTTGCTCTGTCTCTCAATAACGGTTCCAACTGCCTGAATAACATATTCCCTACCTATCTTGTCTACAATCTCCTTTACCTCTTTAGTCTCGTTCTCATCTGCAACCAACTGAGTGATTCCATAACGGTCTCTTAAATCAATAAAGGTAAGGCTTCCCATCTTCCTCACCTTCTGAACCCAACCGGCAAGAGTTACACTCTTGCCAGTGTCGCTTTGGCGAAGCTCGCCACAAGTATGTGTCCTGTACATAGTTATATGTTTATAAATAATTAATCTCTTATCGTCTTCGGCTAAATTTTTCTGTTGTCTGTACTGAATATCAACATTTTATTCTGCCTGTCTTGCAACTCGCAAAGGTACTATAAATTCAATTATCTTCTTAACTGTTTTTTGCTTCCTTACAATTATTGTTTTCGTTTAGTTTTACTTTTATTAGTTTTTTGCTATTGGCACAAATCTACTTTTTCAGTCTGGTACAGTCTACTTTCCGCGTCCGGTACAATTTAGGGGCATAAAAGCAGGATAATGTGTATTTATGAGGCTAAAACATATAGGAAAGTGTGAAATATTTTAATTTTTAATGCTGGATTATGTGAAATTAGCTATATTTGGCATAATTTACAGGTAGTTATGGATAAGTTACTAAAAAGAAAGATAGATTCTTTCCTATTAAAATGGAAAGACAATCCACAAAAAAAGCCTTTAATAATCAAAGGAGCCAGACAAATTGGAAAAACCCGCTCCATTGAATGGTTTGCCTATAACAATTACTCTAATGTCATACAGATAAATTTTGTAGAGCAACCCAAATATAAAGGTATTTTTGAAAATGGATTTGAGGTAAACGAAATCGTTAAAAATATCTCACTGTTGAATCCGGATTTTATTTTTACGCCTCATGACACCATTTTTTTCTTTGATGAACTACAGGCATGTCCTAACTGCGCAACTGCACTGAAATTCTTTAAATTAGACGGTCGCTATGATGTAATCTGCTCTGGTTCATTAATGGGCACAAACTACAAAGAGATAGAATCTAACAGTGTGGGATATAAAGAGGACTACGAAATGCACTCTATGGATTTTGAAGAATTTCTCTGGGCAAAAGGTTATTCTGTGGATTTTATAGAGGAGCTGTATGAACACATGGTTAAGTTAGAACCATTTACACAGTTGCAGATGGATGTTCTCTTTAATCTTTTCAGAGATTATGCAACTTTGGGAGGAATGCCCGAAGTTGTTAATACATACATAAACAACAAAAATTTTAGTGGAACACTTTCAATTCAACGACAACTACTTATAGATTACAGGGAGGATATAACAAAATATGTAGAGGGATTGGACAAGGCAAAAGTCAAGGCCATTTACAATCATATATCAACATTCTTGGCAAAAGAGAACAAGAGATTCCAAATTACCAAAATTTCTCGTAACGCAAGAAATCGCGATTACATAGGCTGTGTAGAATGGCTGGCCGATGCCGGTGTAATAAACGTTTGCTACTGCATGAATTACCCCGAACTTCCTCTGAAAGGGAATTACAATCCAAGACTTTATAAAATATATTTTAAAGATACCGGATTGTTGATTGCCTCCTTAGACGAAGAGTCTCAGGAAGATTTAAGAGCAAACAGAAATCTTGGAACATATAAAGGCGCAATATATGAGAATATTGTTGGAGACATGCTTGTAAAACAGGGTTACAATCTGTTCTATTACAACAGCGACAAACCATCTTTAGAGATGGATTTTTTCTTAAGAGATGCCAACTCGCTTATTCCTGTTGAAGTAAAGGCTGCAGATGGAGCCACTGCCTCTCTTAACAATCTCTTAAAAGAGGATAAATACCAAGATATTAGATATGGTATAAAGCTATGTTACAAAAATATAGGCTTTAATGGAAAATTCTACACATTTCCCTACTTTCTTACTTTTCTTCTTAAAAGATTCCTGTCAGAAAGAAATATATATAACTCTTGATATTTTTCTACTTCCCGATAAATTTTGAAATGCAGGGGCTTATGCTGTAAGCTCCTGCATTATCTCTGCTACTGTCTCTATCTTGGTAACAAGGTTTGATACCTGCCCTATCTCCAACTCTCCGTTCTCCAAATCACCCTCAAAGATACCAAGTTTTGCCCTGCCCTTGCCAAGCAACTCTTTAAGTTGTTCTGCAGTTGCACCTGCCTGTTCAGCCTCTATAACAGCGGTTGTAAACCCACCGGGAGCAAGACGAGCCGGGGCAAGTTGTTTTAATAAAAGTTTTGTAGCCCCCTCCGGTAATCCAAGGCAATGCTTTTTAAATGCCTCACTTGCAGAACTCTCTTGGCTTAAGGCAAACCGTGTTCCTATTTGAACCCCCTCTGCCCCAAGGATATGCACTGCATCTATCTGACATTTAAGGGCTATCCCTCCGGCAGCAATAAGAGGCAAGGATGTGGCTTGTCTTACTGCCGGTATAAGGCAGAGGGTTGTTGTCTCCTCTTTTCCGTCATGTCCTCCGGCTTCAAACCCCTCTGCTACAACTGCATCAACACCCGCCTCTTCACATTTGCGTGCAAATATTGAGTTTGAAACAACATGAGCCACTGTTATACCATGCTCTTTGAGAAACGGGGTCCATTTTTTGGGGCTACCTGCAGATGTAAAAACAATTTTCACCCCCTCATCTACAAGAATCTGCATAAGGTCATCCATCTGCGGATAGAGAAGTGGGACATTCACCCCAAATGGCAGATTGCCAAGTGTTTGCTTGCACATTCTTATATGATGAACTAAATTGTCGGGATGCATAGAACCTGCGCCTAATAGACCCAAACCTCCATATAGGCTTACCGCAGATGACAAGCGCCATCCGCTGCACCATACCATTCCTCCGGCAATTATAGGATATTTTATTCCAAACAGTTTACATATTCTATTGTCCATACTATCTATATATTTTTAAAGTCTCACATATGCGGCTTATTTAAAACAGTTATGAGCAACTTGCTAATCAGCGGAAGAGCGATTGCCAAAAGTAGCCTGTTGGAAACGACGTCTACTGAAAGACCGTTAGGATGCAAAGCATACTAAAAGGGACGACTTAGCCGTTTCAAACTACTTGAGAGCAAGAGCAGCTAAATAGCACGAGAGAAAAACTGTTTTTAAATAAGCTGTTGCTATACTATTTGTATCACAGCTATTTCTTTCTCTTACGGGCAATACACATATACGCCACCCCTCCAACAAGCAACAGCCACAACAGCCCGGATGTTATCTTTGACCATACCTCCCCTTTTGAGAAAGATTCCGGAGCGAATTCAAATATAATATTACCCTCTCCTGCAGGAAGCTCTGCCCCTCTCAATATCCAGTTAGCCCTAAATATATTCAGTTCCCCTCTCTTATTGCCGTTACCATCTGCAATCCACGCTCTCCATCCCGGACTATAATACACCTCGCTGAACAATGCCGTTGCAACTTGCGGTGTTGAGTATTTATAAACTAATCTGTTTGGAGAGTAGGATAACAATTCTATTGAACCCACCAAAGGATTGTCTGTAGAATCAGTTGCATAAGCAGCTCCTGTCTCCTTAACGTATGGGAACTGCATCTTGTTTACAACGGCTGTTGTTGCCGGATCTATGGTCTGTAGAGCCTCCATCTCCTGCGGAGCAGAGGTTACTGTTTTAACCTCCTGTACAAACCATGCGTTGCCAAGAGTATGAGGATTAATTATTGGCGGAATATTCCCGTCTTTTACAACATATTTGGTATTCAGCATGCTGAGAACCGGGTAATAGCTTAACGTGTCCGGCAGATACCCCTCCCTGATTGCCGCTGTGATCTCTTTATCTAACAACGGAATCTCCTTAGCAAGGCAGTTCTCTATAAGATCTTGATAGCGTTGCAGCTTGGCCGCACTATATCCGCCAATTGTTTTATGGAAATAGCTGATGTAGGCATCGTTAAATGTATTTACCGAGAGATCCAACACCCTGTAGTCCGGATCTTTATCCATTAAAATATGCTTGTCTACCGGTCTCTGCATAAAGATGCTCGTAAATCTGCTCTTTGTAACAAAATGTGAATCATTAAGATAACGTTTGTCTATACTCCACAAATCTACCAATACCAACAATGCAAGGAGTACAGTTGCGGCAACAGGTTTTAATTTCCTGATATATCCAAACCAAAGCACTGTTGCTCCGGCAACTATAAAGAGCATAGATCTAAGAGCGTCTACCTTTAGAAGAGCTACTCTGTCCTCTACCACAGATGCCATAATCTGTGGCGGTAGCTGCGCCTCTGCCTCCATCATGAACCCCCCGGCAATAGATGGTACGAGAGTAACCAACAGACAAAAGCCTCCGGTAATTCCAAGAGCGGCAGCTATGGCGTTCCTTATATGTTTCCTATTTGAGGGCTGAGGATTATTTAGGACATAGTTAACTGCCAAGATTGCCAATATCGGGATGGTAATCTGTAATATTGTCATAATCATAGAGACTGTTCTGAACTTGCTGTACATTGGAGCATAGTTGAAGAAGAGTTCGGAAGCAGGCATAAAGTGATACCCCCACCCAAGGAGAAGAGCCAACAAAGAGACACCGCCTATCCACCATTTTACCCCTCCCTTTAATACAAAAAATCCAAGTACAAACAGGAATATACTGATTGCACCCATATACATTGGCCCGGCAGTGAATGGCTGAGACCCCCAATATTGCGAGAAGTATTGCAGCGTTTGCGGATCGTAACCGTTATTTACCAAGAATTTGTATGTGTTAGATTCTGTACCCAACGGTTTGGAAACTCCTCCTTTATAGTTTGGAATTAACAGGTTGGCTGTCTCATCTATTCCGTATGACCATTGTGTTGCATAATCAAGATCCAACCCTTTGCGTGTCTTGTGAATCGGTTCTGCCATAGAGCCGTCATCACCTGATGGCATCGCATCTGCTAATTCCGCCCCCCCTCTCATTGTATGCTGGGCATATTCGTATGTTGGTAACAGATGGTTTATGTTTGTTGCAATACCCAACAGCCCCCCAACAAGAAGCATTATGGATACCTTTATGAAACGGGGTAAAACCTTATCTTTTATTGCTGCGCAAAGTTGCCATATTGCATACCCTAAGATAATGAATGCCAAATAGTATGTAATCTGTGGGTGGTTGGCCTTTATCTGAAAACTAAGAGCAAAAGCAAAGAAGAGCGCACCCCACACCCCACACTTTCTGTAAGCATATACAACAGATGCCAATACCCACGGCATAAAGGCAATTGCAACCATTTTTGAGTTGTGCCCTACCTGAATAATCTGCATATTGTATGAGCAGAATGTAATGGCAATGGCCCCTAAAAAAGCTAACCAGTAGTTTACACCAAAGGCCAAAAAGAGCAGGAAACCGCCAACAAGACTTATAAGCAGATAGCTCGCAGGACGTTCCCCGGTAAAGAACAGATTATAAAGAGGCTGTGTATAGTCCCCTTGGTAAATAACAGAGATAGAGGTGGCCGGCATCCCCCCAAACATAGAGTTGGTCCATAACGCCCTCTCCCCTGGATGCTCGTTATTATATGTTACTATCTCATGAGACATCCCCTGCCAGCTGGAAATATCGGACTGATTAACTACCTTTCCTGTAAGCACTTGCGGAGCGTAGGCATACGCAATGACAACAAATGCCAATATACACAGCAGGTATGGCAAAATCTTCTTAAAACAATTTGTGTTCATTATCGTTTAAATATAAAATTCACTCTCTCAACAACTTCCGTACAGTGTTTAGTGTACTGAATGAAGAAACAGTTTTATCTCTCCCTGCCAATCAACCGCCAATGTCCTCCAGTAACCTTACATAATCTGCTGCAAGCGAACGTCTCGAATACTTCAAAACAGAGGGTGACGCAGCCATTACAGCAAGCTCCTCTGTAGGTTTGGCAGCACCCCCTCCAATGTTTGTCAGCTCCTTATTAGAACCGTTTAAAAACAACCGGTAAAGACTATCTATTGCAGCCCTTATCCCCTCCCCATCTTCGAAATCCACAATTCTGCCACTCCCCGTTTCTGCCAAAGCCCTCCCCAAGTCTCCGTTTACAGGTCCAAATGCCAATATTTCTCTTCCCGATGCAATATATTCAAAGAATTTGCCGGTAAGAATTGCGGCTGCTTCAGGCTCCTTTCTTAATGGCAGCAACAGCACATCTGCTGATTTCTGCCAAGCAATAGTCTCCAAATGAGACATATAACCCATATTCACAGTATTGTCAGTAAGCCCTGCATCCTCTATACTCCTGATTACAGACTCATCTACCTTTCCTATAAGCCTTATCCTTAGCCTGCTGGCAAATTCCATATCTGTTGCGGCCTTTTCTTTGAGAACGTCCCAAAGATTATTCGGATTCCCGTTATCCACAAAAATTCCTGTATGGGTTAGCACAAACGGCCTCTCCATGTTTGCCGTAAGCGGCTCTTGTGCAGGCATTACATTTTCAAAATCTGCCGGGTCATAACCGTTTGTAATAATCTCAACAGGAGTTGAAGTTCTGTTTTTAAAATCCCTCTGCATCTTGGAAGAAACCACAACCACTCTCGTTGCCCCATCCAGCACACTCTGTTCTAACTGTTTATGTTTGTTTAAAGCACGTTTGCCAAGATTAAGATGCTTAAAATAAAAGATCTCTGTCCACGGATCCCTGAAGTCTGCTATCCAAGGCAAGCCTGTTTTTTGGCTTAATCCTTTGGCTATAAGATGCATGGAGTGTGGAGGTCCTGTACTTACAACGGCATCAACAGGGTGCTCCTTTACATATTTGCACAGGAGGCCAATACTTGGCCTTATCCAAAAACACCTTGGATCCGGTATAAAGAAACTACCTCTTACCCAAAGGCTTACTTTCTTTGTAAATGATTTGTTGTCAGAAGAGTCTGATATAGTATTGGCCTTTATCTCCCTCTGACCCGTCAGCAGTTTGTAGACTCTGTACGGTTCCCAAATCTTTCTCTTAATTATCTCTGTTCCCGGCAGGATGTCTGCAGCGAGAGTCTCATCCATGGAATTATTATCGGGATTAAGAGGGGTATAGATAACCGGCTCCCAGCCATTTTCCGGCAGGTATTTAGCAAATTTAAGCCATCTCTGCACTCCCGACCCTCCTGCCGGCGGCCAATAGTATGTAATTATCAATACCCTCTTCATCTACTATCTGCAAACATTTTATGATTATGTCAACGGCAAATAAAAAGTGTAAAAGCAAGGCTTGCACGGCTGAGAATACCGAAGTTCACTATAGTAAACGAGGCTATTCGAAGCAAGCATAACACAGCTGTTACCTTCTTATTTGTCTTTTGCTATCCAATTATTATACAATACATTAGCCGCCTCTCTATGAATACTCATAAAATTATGGTCTCTTCTTCCGTTGCAGCCGTTGGTCATAATGACAAGTCCCCAGTTCTCTTCCGGTTGCCAGAACATTGCGGTAAGCACGCCATATGCTCCGCCTGTATGTCCTTTCATCTGAACGCCATCTATAAGCTGTTTCGTAGTCCTTATGGCAAAACCGTATGAATCCCCCTCATCTGTAGGATAAGCTAACTCGCTCTGCATCATATTTGCCGAACTCTCCTTAATGATTCTTACAGGCTCTCCGTTGTTATATGCCAACCCTTTGTGCATGTGAATCATCATAACCTTTGCCAATCCTACCGGAGAAAGTTTCATACCGCCTGTAGGGGAGAAGAGAGGAGTTGAAAATCCAAACTCGTAATTTGCTATCTGGTCTCTTTTTGGTGCATACGCCTCCGGTGACGGTATAAACTTGTCATTTACAGAATCATACTCGTAAAGTGTAACGAATTTGGTAGAATCCAATGCTGCAACCTCATATCCGCCCTCTACACCAATTGGTTTAAGGATGTGATTTACAATATATTTATCAAAACGCTCCCCACTAACCCTCTCTAATATTGTACCCATCATATTATAGTTAAGGTTACAGTATTCATAAGCTGTTCCCGGCTCATAATCGTTGTATGCCTTGGTGTATGTCTCGTTAACAGCAGGATTAAGAATATTTATAACACCGGGCTGATAGTAACCCTCAGAGTCATTTATAGATGAGGTATGAGAAAGCAACATCTGTACTGTAATAGGGGTATCGGGAAATTTTGGATTCCTTATTGGATAGCCTACAAGCTCCGACACATCCTCATCCAACTTAATCTTGCCCTGCTCTACCATCTGCATTATCCCGGTGGCTGTAAATGATTTTGATATAGAAGCTATCCTGAATAAGTCATCTGACTCCAACGGTTGGTTCTTCTCTATATCCTTTAGCCCGAACGCTTTGCAATAGACAATGCTGGTGTCTTTCACTACAGCTACAGCCAAGCCTATAGCCTTGTTGTCCTGCATCACCTTCTCTATATCCTGTTCAGTTTTAGTCTCTTTGCTTTGAGTGCAGCTCCATACCGGAACAATCATAACCGCAGCTGCCATAGATAAAAATAGTCTTTTCATAATAATATATTTAGTTAAATTCTCATTCTCTGTTCTAAAATATTTATAACCCCAATTTGCTTTTCAAGCCTCTTAGGGCATCAAAGGCATCTAATGGTGTCATATTGTTTATATCCAACTTAACAAGGTCATTTTTAAGATCTACCAGCAGCGGATCATCTAACTGGTAGAACGACAGTTGCAGACCGTCATCCTCAAACTTGCGCCCCCTTTTCCCCACTCTTTTCCCCTCTCTGCAACCATTCCCTGTTTCGATACTGCCGTTATCCTCCCCACAGGAACTCTGAGACAAAGGCTTGTTAGCAAGCAGAGCAGAATCATCTGTACTCTCCAACTGACGCAGCATTCTCTCAGCCGATGCTACAACACTTTTTGGCATGCCGGCCATCCTGGCAACATGAATACCAAAGCTGTGCGCAACTCCTCCCGGCGCCAGCTTTCTAAGGAACAGCACCTTATTGC
>CAVHKR010000030.1:0-10033 GCA_963636615.1 Acutalibacteraceae bacterium
TGGATACCCTGGTATAAATTCTCGCAACGATGTAAAGGAGATAAGCAAAGTTACAGATACAATAAGCAAGATTACAACCAATATTATGGCTAAAAGAAACAGCTTTCCGTTAGACCTGAATACAAACAACTCTTCGTGCGTAGTATCGTTAAATATAGAAAATCTATATTTGTTAGACAATCTGCTTTTCTTATTGTTTTTAAGTTTTGCCATACAATGTATAAATAAAAACTACCTTTGCACCATGGAAAGATTCATAGGCATAGATTACGGCAGAAAGCGCGTAGGAGTAGCTGTAAGCGATCCTCTTGGCATCTTTGCATCTGCCTTAGATACAGTTCCAGCTGCAAAGATAGTGGAATATCTTAACAATTACATTAAAAACAACAAAGTCAAGGCATTTGTGGTTGGCTACCCTATGAATCTCAACAACACTCCATCAGAGGCGGCAAAAGATGTTGACATATTCATAAAGCAACTGCATAAATCATTCCCTCAGACCCCGATTATATTGGAGGATGAGAGGTTTACCTCTCAATTGGCAATGCGCTCACTTATAGAGAGTGGAGTAAAGAGGATGGATAGAAGGGAGAAAGGGGCGGTAGACAAGGTCTCCGCAGCAATTATCCTACAGACATATTTGGATCGCCCAAATAAAGATACCCTATAGAAAAAATATTATCACCAGCAAAAAGACAAGACTGTATCCTCCGAAAACTATACTTTCAAACGCCTCAACATTCCACTCCCTAACAGGAAACACCACCCTGACCTTTGGCAGAAAGAGCAGCACAATGGTACACAAGGTCACCATAACAATATCCAATATGCCAATAACATGGTCATATCCCATAATATGCCACAATACCGCATCCATAATAACCATTACGTTAAACATTACAGCAGATATTACAGCATTCATTTTTCTGTAGTGAAACGCCCTGATGGTGTACAATGACATAACAATAAAGAAGAGAGAATATAACGCCATAGAGAGAAAGTCAAAATGCCCGTAATACCCCTTTGCAACAGACACCATGGATTTTACAACAAAGTACAGACAATATCCTACTAACTCTACCCACACCACAAAGTGTAACTCTATAGGGAGCGGCCTTTTAATGACAATTACCTCTGTTTTAGTATCGAGCTTATCCTTTATCCTCTTTTTTGCATCTCCACTTTTATCATATAAAAATCTACCCATACTCGTCTATTAAAAAGATCTGTCACACACCCTCAAAACACTGCAAAGGTACAAAGAAAACATTTGCCAAATATATTGGTTTTGAGAAAAGGTAGATTTCTTGCTATTTTTGTATCATCTATTCAATAACAAAACAACAAAAAGCGAAAACCATGCTCAAAAAAATCAGAGTAACTATAGCGGCTCTGTCATTTCTCGTTATGACCCTGCTGTTTTTAGACTTTACAGGCACTGTCCATTTATGGTTTGGCTGGATGGCCAAGATTCAGTTTGTGCCAGCTGTACTTGCCCTTAATGTAGGTGTAGTACTGTTCCTTATTATTCTAACACTGCTATGCGGAAGAGTGTACTGTTCTGTTATCTGTCCGTTAGGTGTTATGCAGGACATAATATCACATATCAGCGGTAAAAGAAAGGGGGAAAAAAGACGTTTCTCCTATTCTCCGGAGATGAAATGGCTAAGATATAGCTTTCTTATACTGTTTTTGACAGCGTTGGTAGCCGGAATAGGATCCGTTGCCGCACTGTTGGCTCCTTACAGCTCTTACGGAAGAATTGCAAGTAACCTTTTTGCTCCCATTTACGGATGGGGCAACAACATATTGGCCTATTTTGCCCAACGTGCAGAGAGTTATGCCTTTTACGAGAAAGAGATCTGGATGAAGAGTATGCCAACCTTTATCATTGCTGCAGTTTCATTTATTGTAATAGCAATACTCTCATGGAGAAACGGCAGAGCCTACTGCAATACCGTCTGTCCTGTTGGAACAGTATTGGGATTCCTCTCTAAGTTTTCTCTATTACGCCCTGTGATAAACCATGAGAGATGTAAATCCTGCGGATTATGCGCAAAAGGATGTAAAGCCTCATGCATAGACTCCAAAAATGAGAGGATAGATTACTCCAGGTGCATTACCTGCTTCGATTGTATTGACAACTGCTCACAGGGAGCTATAAGCTATACAGTAAAAAGATATAGTACCGCAAAAAAGGAGGCAACGACCTGCGGTGCTGCCAAAAACAGCACAGACAGCTCACGCAGAACATTCCTTACGGGTGCCGGCATTCTTATT
Organism: Acutalibacteraceae bacterium; assembly: GCA_963636615.1. Classification (GTDB taxonomy): domain Bacteria; phylum Bacteroidota; class Bacteroidia; order Bacteroidales; family UBA932; genus Egerieousia. The sequence goes on from CAVHKR010000030.1 coordinate 2,281, forward strand.
GGCGCTGTTGCAGCAAAAGCCCAGGAGACAAAGGTAGACGGAGGCCTGGCTGTAATATTAGACAAGAAAGTACCAAAAAGGGCTACCCCTATAGTTCCCCCCGGGGCAGAGAGCCTTAAACATTTCAGCCAACATTGCACAGGTTGTCAGTTGTGCGTCTCGGTTTGCCCCAACAATGTGCTCAGGCCCTCTACAGAGCTTACCACAATGATGCAGCCACAATCCTCTTACGAACGCGGATTTTGCAGACCCGAATGTACCAAATGTTCTGAAGTCTGCCCCGCCGGTGCCATTAAGAGGGTTACCAAAGAGGAGAAATCATCTATACAGATTGGTCATGCAGTATGGATTAAAAAGAACTGCATTCCCGTTGCAGAGGGGGTTAAATGCAGCAATTGCGCAAGACACTGTCCTGTTGGAGCCATAAAGATGGTGCCATTGAACCAAGACAACAAGGAACTACGCATTCCTGTTATAGATGAGGAACGTTGCATAGGCTGCGGAGCTTGTGAAAATCTTTGTCCGGCAAGGCCGTTTAGTGCAATATATGTAGAGGGGCATGAAGTACACAAAACCAATTAGCTGAATGTACTTTATGTATTACTCTTGCAAGCCTTGAATTTTATAGCTCTTTAAAAACATCAGATCATTAAAGTACATAAGGAATCAAGCATGAAGCAGATGTTTAAAGAGAGGGCAGATAAACTTACTGTAAATTTAATTATATAGACAACAATGAATACAAATAAGATAGATGGCAACCGCCGCGAATTTCTAAGAAAAGCCGGAGTTGGAGCAGCTGCTTCCGCTGTTGTTTTATCGGGATGCGGATCAGACAGAAACCCTGCAAACGGTGAGAGTATAACTGCATTGGGAGAGATTCCTAAGGACAAGATGACATACCGCACAAACCCAAAGACGGGAGAAAAGGTCTCACTCCTTGGCTACGGTTGCATGAGATGGCCTACCAAAAAGGTAGTAAAGGAGGATGGCACCACAGATGAGGTCATAGATCAGGAGATGGTTAACCGCCTTATTGATACCGCGCTCGAACATGGTGTAAACTATATAGATACCTCCCCTGCCTACTGCAAAGGCAAATCAGAGGAGGCCACCGGTATTGCCCTTAAAAGGCATCCGAGAGAGAAGTTCTTTATTGCCACTAAACTGTCTAATTTTGCACCTGCAACATGGACAAGAGAGGGCTCTCTTAAAATCTATTACAACTCCTTTAAGGAGCTTCAGGTAGACTATATAGACTACATGCTTCTTCATGGTGTTGGCATGGGCAGTGGAATGGAGGAGTATGAGGAGAGATATGTAAAGAACGGTATTTTAGATTTTCTGCTTAAAGAGCGTGAAGCAGGCCGCATACGTAATCTTGGCTTCTCTTACCACGGTGATATTAAAGTATTTGATTATCTGCTTTCTAAACATGATGAATACAAATGGGATTTTGTACAGATTCAGATGAACTATTTAGACTGGAGACATGCAAAAGAGATAAACCCAAGGAATACAAATGCAGAATACCTGTACGGAGAGCTTGCAAAAAGGAATATTCCGGTTGTCATTATGGAACCGCTGTTGGGAGGACGCCTTTCAAAGGTTACAGACAGTGTAATGGAGAGACTTAAATTGCGTGAACCGGAAAAGAGCGTTGCTTCATGGGCATTCAGATTTTGCGGCACACATGAACATGTACTTACTGTTCTTAGCGGAATGACATATATGGAACACCTTAAAGATAACCTCCGTACATTCTGTCCGCTAAAGCCGCTTACAGATGAGGAGATACAGTACCTGTACGGCACAGCCGACCTTATGATGCAGTATCCCACCATTCCGTGCAATGATTGCAAATATTGTATGCCATGCCCCTATGGGTTGGATATTCCGGCTATTCTAACACACTATAACAAGTGTGTGAATGAAGGATATATCTCAAAAGACCGGCAGGATGAGAACTACCGCAAAGCAAGAAGAGCATTTCTTATAGGTTATGACCGTTCTGTACCAAAGCTAAGACAAGCGGACCATTGCATCGGATGCGGCAAATGCAAGCCACACTGTCCTCAGTCTATAAACATCCCACGGGAGATGATGAGGATTAACCGTTACGCAGAAAAACTTAAACAGAATACACTGTAGAGATATGGCAGCAAAAAAGCATTATCTTTACACACTTTAAAGCAGGTTTAAAAGATGATATTACCTATATACGTATATGGCAGCGAGGTTTTAAGAGAACAAGCTGCCCAAGTGGATTACAAAGACGAAGAGCTGCGGAAAGAGCTTAAGGAGCTTATCCCTAACATGTTTGAGACAATGGAAAAATCAGACGGAGTTGGTTTGGCTGCTCCTCAGATTGGGAAATCCATACAGTTGCTTGTAATAGACGGCTCCCCGTTGCAAGATGATATGCCGGATCTCAAGGATTTCAGGTTTGCAATGATTAATCCCCAAGTTATTGAGGAGAGTGAAGAGACCGCAGAATATTCAGAGGGTTGCCTCAGTGTTCCCGATATTCACGCAGACGTTATCAGGCCGGCAAGAATTAAAGTCCGTTACATAGATGAGAATTTCAACGAGGTTGAGAGGGAGTTCAATAACTTTGGATGCAGGATTGTTCAGCATGAGATGGATCATCTCAAGGGGATTCTGTTCACAGACAAAATAAGTCAGATCAGAAAAAAACTTATAGCAGGCAAACTCCACAACATAGCCAACGGAAAAGTACGGACAAATTACAAGATTGTAAGAAAACCTAAGAAATAGATTAACAGCGTAAGAATAGGAGGCACTAATATGGGAGCATTTCACGCATACGATATAAGAGGGGTGTACAATAAAGATTTTGACAAGGATACAGCCTACAAAGTGGGGTATTTTATCCCAAGGTTACTTAATACAGACAAGGTATTGGTTGGCAGAGATGTAAGAGTATCCTCTCCGGAGATTTGGGAGTACCTTGTAAAAGGAATTACAGATGCCGGCGCCAATGTTGCAGACCTTGGTCTTGCCACAACCCCAATGGTATATTGGACAACTGCAAAGTACGGATTCAAAGCATCTGTGCAGATTACAGCATCTCACAATCCACGTGAATACAACGGGATGAAGGTATCAACCACCAATGCCCTGCCTATAGGATTGGACAACGGGCTTGGAAAGATTCAAAGTTGGATAGAGAATAACGAGCCTGTTGTCCTCTCCGCAAAAAAAGGGACTGTTGAAAAACTCAATATAACCGATGAATATATAAAATTCCAACTGCAATATAAAGAGGACTACTCCAACCTCTCTATAGGAGTTGATATCTCCAACGGAATGGCCGGTCTTATCATAAAGGATATTCTTGGAACAGACAGTAACCTTCATTATCTCTTCTCTGACTTAGACGGAACCTTTCCTAACCACGAAGCCAATCCCCTTATCCCAGAAAATGTAGAGGCTCTTAAAAAACTTGTACAGCAAGAGAGATGCGACATTGGCGTCATCTACGACGGAGATGCAGACCGTGTTATGTTTGTAGACGAGAACAGCAGATTTATATCTCCCGATCTTATTATCGCCCTTCTTGGCAACTACTGGTTTGGTAAAAGAAAGATGAATGGTACTGTTCTTCAGGATATAAGAAGCTCCAAAGCTGTAGGAGAATACCTAAATGAGAGATACGGAGCCGATATGTACACATGGAAGGTTGGGCGTGCATTTGCTGCAAGAAAACTTAGGGAGATAGACGGTTTGTATGGGGGAGAACTTGCCGGGCACTACTACTTTAGAGAATTTTTCTATTCAGACAGCGGTATAATGGCTTCTCTCCTTGTCATTAACATTGTCTCCGAGCTAAAGGCCAAAGGGATAAAACTGTCCCAAGCCATTGCCGAGATAGAAAGATACAAAAACTCCGGAGAGATAAACTTTAAGCTCGACAGAAAACAGGAAGCCATGGATGCGGTAAAGGACTATTTTATAGGTTTGGAAAAACCTACGGCATTTATGGATTTCGACGGGTACAGAGTTGAGTTCCCATGCTGGTGGTTTAACATAAGACCCTCAAACACAGAACCATACCTTAGGTTTATTGTAGAAGCGAATACAGAAGAGCTGCTAAAAGAGAAGATTAGCAAGGCAACAGAGATAATAAATACCTTTTCCGCAAGCCAAAAGAGCAAAGCCTGACAATCTGTTCTGGCTTTGCCATGGTAAGGATAAGTTGCACTAAAGCACCCCCTTGAATAACAAATATTGGATAAAAACAGAAGATACTTGTCATTGGACCTGTTACGCGGTATAACCATCTTTGGAATGGTATTCTGTGCAATAATCCCGTATGGAGTTCTCCCCGCATGGATGTATCATATACAAAACCCTCCCCCATTGCACCAGCTCGATATGACAATAGCCGGCTTAAGCTGGGTAGATATGGTCTTTCCTGTTTTCATATTCTGTATGGGGGTCTCCATTCCAATGTCCGGCAGAACAAAAATTGAAAAAGGGATAACGACAAAAAGATATGTCACAGAGGTGGTTAAGAGATTTGCAATGCTCTGGCTCTTCTCATACCTGTATGTGTTCCTAAACTTCAGCACCAATACTGCGGCAGACGGCACTGCATATAACACACAACTCACATCTGCACTAACCATAGCCGGTTTCCTTGCCCTCTTTCCATTGTACACGGTTTTTAAAGGAAAAAACAACCGGTTTCTCTATGGCATGAGAATCATGGGCATCATACTCTGCCTAAGCATAATAACAATAGGTCACCTCTGCTTTAACGAACCTATAAATCTGCAGAGACGCGGCATCATAATCTTTCTGTTAGCATTCCTATACCTCTTTGGAGCGCTTATATGGTACTTAACCAAAGAATCCTATAGAAACCGCGCCCTTGTATTCGGGCTTATCTTAGCAATTGTCATAGCCTCCATATACGAAAAAGCAGCTGTTGTAACCTACTCTAATCCAAATATCCGCTGGTGGTTCAATGTAGAATATATCTACTTTTTGCTGCTCCTGTTACCGGCAACATTTATTGGAGACACCCTGCAAAAGAGGTTCGCTGCCGGAGAGGATATTTATAAAGATCTTACAGGCAAAAAGATGCACTTTTTCTTCCCGATAACTTTTGCATTGGTTGTATGGGTAATTTTTGCCGTATATATGCGCTGGTACTGGTTATCTCTTACCGTAAGCTGCGGCTTTCTAATACTGCTGTGGCAGTTTGTAAAAAGAGATTTTACGCAATACAAGACACTATTTGCCACTGCCGCCTATCTGCTTGTTGCCGGGCTTATATTGGAACCTGTAGATGGGGGACTAAAAAAGGTCCCGTGCACCATACAATATTGTTTTGTAACATGCGCCCTGAGTATCTTTCTGCTTATGTTTGCAGACTACATCTGCAAATCCATACCAAACTCCCTGCTTGTAAAGACCCTTGCAGGAGCTGGCAAGAACCCACTCCTGAGCTATATAGCATTTGACTCATTTGTAATGCCGCTTATGAAACTCACCGGATTTGTAACCCTGTACAGGATGGCATATCCCACAGGAATGCCCGGTTGGGGTATAGTAAGAGCCGCCATTACTGTATTCTTCACAATGTGGTGCGTAAGCCTGCTATCTAAAAAGAAGCTCTTCTGGAAAGCATAAAGGCCGCACTGCACAACAACTTAAAAAGCCAAAAGAAAGGCAATTGCAGCATTTCATCTGCCTTATATTGCACTTTCTATTTGGCTTTTAAATTCTATCCTCGGAGATATTCTCTAAATTATTGAAAATCTGCTACAAAGAATGTACCTGCCGGGAAGTGTGTATAATTCTGATAATCCTTTACCAATAGTGGAGAAACTCCGTTAAAATCAAACACTGCTATATCATTTACAAGGAAATTCATTCCATAGCCCTTTATAGAGGTATAATACAGATTTCCTGTAACAGGATGAACAGCAGGATTGTTGTATAACATTCCAAAATTAGCAATATGAGATTTTACATCTACAAGAGTAGTAGTTGTATTAGCCTCAAAATCATGTCTGCTGATTACGCTACCCGCATTACAGAAGTAGATTAAATTCTCTTTTGCTGTTATACCTGGTGTAGCACCCCAACCGGCGCCAATCTTGTATTCATCGGGAAGTTCATGAGAAACCATAGTATAATCAGATGCATTCATCTTTATAATCTGAGCAGGGGCAGTTGTACAAGACACCCATACATTGTTGTCTGATGATTTTACAACACCGGAAACATTTCCTTCAAACTCAATGGTTTTAACAACAGCACCATCTTGCAAAACCAAGATCTTCTTTCCGGCAGGAGCAAAAACTTTACCGCCTACTACCGCCATTCTGTTATAAGCAGCACTGCTTGAGCCCTCTATAAGAGATATTGCTCCGGTTGCAAGATTAAGTGCATGAACACCATTATTATCCCTGATGTATGCCAAATCTCCAACAATTGCTATATGAGACGGCCAAGTAAGACCAAGATCATCATTGCTATAGGCTTTCACCTTTTTAAGGGTAGCCACATCTGCAACAACAAGCATTCCGTCTCCGCCCATCTTGTTGCCATTTTGAGCTATAATATACATCTTTCCATCTGATATGAAAAGATCCTGAGTCACATTGCCAAGCTCAGTCCCGTTCACTCCGTAATATGCCTTGTCTACAATATCACCTGTTGATGATATAAATATCAGCGAACCGTTCTCACTTGTCATATTGCCCTCATTAAGTATATATGCACCTTTAGGATCTGAGAAATTAACAGCACACACCTTTGCAGAAGCTATAAGCGTTTCACCCTTTTTATCTATACCTATAAGAGAGATAATACCGCCTGTATATTGAGCACTGCCAAGCTCAGGAGCCTTTACAACTGCAACCTTCTTCTCCAAATCATACTTTACACTCCATCCCGATGGAACATTCATATAATCTGCCTCAGCCATATTTACCACACTAAGCTGAATCTCCTTCTCCTCACCAAAACTAAACAGTTCAGAAGTACAGCCATCCTTCAGCACAAAACGGAATACAGAACCTGAGCCTTTTGGCAATACTATCTTTGAGCCATCTGTAAGTTCAAAGGTAACCTCCTCCTCTCCATCTGTCACAGATTTAAAGATACCGCCTGCGTTCACATTCATTGAAATCCATGTCTCCCCGTCTAAAGAGTACTCCCACATCTTGGTCTCCTCATTTATCCTAAGTTGAGGGGTAACGCCATCAACACCTTGGGCTTTAATCTTAACACCGTCAACCTCCATAATCTTTCCGTCAAGCGCCCAATAATAATATCCGTCTTCATCCTTAATTACAGAGATCTTAGGTGCGTCAGCTCCATCCTTACCATTGGTAATAACAACTGTCTTTCCATTGGAAAATGTGATTGTACATCCCTCATCACCCTCAACCACAGATTTGATTGTAACATCGGCCTGAAGAGCCTCTACAATGGTTCTTAGGGAGGCTATATCTGTATTAATCTGCTTAACGGCATTCTCCATAACGACAACCCTGTTTTCAAGGTCATCTACCGCCTTCCAAATATCATCATCATCATACTTACAACTCCATGTTAATGCTCCCATTAGGGAGAGTAACATAATAACAAATAATTTTTTCATAATATTAAAGCATTAAATTAAAGTTAAATCCACATTCACTATTCACAAGGGGAGGTACTCGTTTGTCTTTCAAACAGCTACAAAAAAGTCCGACCCCTGGCAAAATATGCA
>CAVHKR010000030.1:10089-11692 GCA_963636615.1 Acutalibacteraceae bacterium
AATATGCAACGGCACGGATTTTAGATACAAGCTCTAATATGAAAAAGGATTGTACTTAAAACACATTGATTCTATCCGAAAACCCGCAGATGCAAATCACATTTTTATGGCAGGTCTTCTGACTTGTTCCCGCTTTAGCACGCCTTCCCGATGTGTAATATTACCAGTGGCAAAAGAATATGTTAAAGTATAACGGAACTTACAGCAGCGAGTACTGTTCCGGAATTACACCGGATTCCCTCTTAGTTCATCATATACAGAAAAAGCGCACAGATGAAAACCACAACTGTGCGCAAAGTTAAAAATATATCCTTATTTAAACAAAAAGCAGACTATTTTATTCTATATCTCCTTTCTCAGACGGGCAATAGGGATACTCAGCTGTTCCCTGTATTTGGCCACAGTCCTACGGGCAACAATATACCCTTTCTTTTTAAGTTCAGACACAAGTTCCTCATCTGTAAGCGGTTTGGACTTATTCTCCGCAGCCACACAATCCTGAAGAATCTTCTTTATCTCCCTTGTTGAGACCTCCTCTCCATTATCTGCCACAAGCCCCTCGGAGAAGAAATATTTTAAGGGATAGATTCCAAAAGGGGTCTGGATATATTTGCAGTTCACCACCCTCGATATTGTTGAAATATCCAAGCCTGTCTTCTCTGCTATATTTTTAAGAACCATTGGTTTTAGCTTTGTCTCATCTCCCTCTGCAAAAAATTCCTTCTGAAAATCCAGAATAGCCTTCATTGTACTCTCAAGAGTATTCTGCCTCTGTTTAAGAGCCTCTATAAACCATTTAGCAGAATCTAACTTCTGTTTTACAAAAGTTGCAGCCTCTTTTCCTGCCCTGTCCTGCTTGGAAGACCTCATAAGCAGTTCTGCATAACGTTTATTCACTTTAAGCTCAGGGATATTATACTTAGGCATGCTCATAACCATCTCACCGTCCTTCTCCTCCAAAAGGAAATCGGGAACAATCTGCTGGGCCTGTTCAGTATAAGAATCATCTATCTGCCCTCCGGGGCGAGGATTAAGTTTTACAATCTCATCTATTGCACCTTTAAGCTCCTCCTGCGAGATATTCAATTTAGAAATTATCCTCTGATAATGTTTCTTTGTAAACTCCGTAAAGTAATCCTTTAGAATTCTATACGCTATCTTTACAGGCTTGGTCTCCCTCTTTGACTCAATCTGCAAAAGAAGACACTCCCTCAAATCTCTGGCACCTACCCCAACCGGTTCAAACTCCTGAATAATATGCAGAATCCTCTCCAATTCCTGTGGCGTTGTCTCTATATTCATTCTGAATGCAATATCATCTGAAAGAGATTCCAAATCTCTGCGCAGGTAGCCGTCATCATCCAAACTGCCAATCATAAATACAGCTATCTTACGTGTCCGCTCATCTAAATCTCTGTAACCCAATTGAGACACCAGGTTCTGCTGAAAACTCTCCTTAACAGAAAACGTATTGTACTGAGGCTTTAAATCCTTGCCCTGATTATTTACATAAAGCTTATAGGACGGGGTTGGGTCATCTGTCCCATACTCGCTTAATGACACATTCTTGGGTTCCTCCTCCTGCTCCTCCGTCTCTGTACTC
>CAVHKR010000031.1:0-11359 GCA_963636615.1 Acutalibacteraceae bacterium
TTACAATAGCCTGAATGTTGTACCCTGCCTGTTGCAATGCCAAAGATAATCTGAATGTTACGTTTCCTGCGCCTATAAAGGAGATGTTGTACATAAATGGTAATACTGCAATATAATCAAATATGTTGGGTATGGGTTGTGGCATATTTACAAAGATTAAGCTATGTGAAAACTCCTCACTTAGTCCCTCGTCCCGTCCTGCCCTTGGCAAGCTACCCATTCATGTGCCATGGGTAGCTACATTTTCACTTATAGCTTAATCTTTATATTTTTTATCAGTGCAGGTTGCTCTACTCGGCAGCAGCTACACTCTCCTCCTTAACAGCCGTAAAGAATTTAAGATCACATGGATTAAAACTCTTTATGTAAGTGTATCTGTCATTGTTCCATCCTTCTGATTTACCTGCATAAACATTAAGCGAATTTACAAAGGAGTCGCTGTTCTGTGAGTCAATCAAAAGAAGATACGACATAATGATGTGCGATGCCATCTCTACCAGTCTGCGTGCATGGAAATCTATATATTCATTGCCGTCTTCGAGAGTTTTTGCAGTCTCGTGAACAAAGTTGCAGGCATCTTCGAACTGGTTGGTCATTGCAACAAGTTTCTCCTTGATTGCCTGGAATTGAGGCTTAACCTCCGCGCTCTCATATTCCCTTATCTGCGCAAGGTATGAGCCGTTGGTTACATATCTGATAGCTGCAACAACCTGTAGTTGTGATGTTCCCTCGTAGATGGTAAGGATTCTTGCATCTCTGTACAGCCTCTCAACAGGATACTCTTTCATAAATCCAGATCCCCCATGTACCTGAATTGCATCGTATGCATTCTGGTTGGCGTATTCGCTTGAGTTCATCTTGAGTACAGGGGTAAACATATCTGCAAGTTTGTTATACCTCTTTGATTCTGTCCTCTCCTCCGGTGTTAGTTTCCTCTCTTCGGCAATCATGTTGTATGCCTTGTAAATATCTACAAAACGTGTTGTTTCGTACAGCAGGGCGCGGCTTGCCTGAAGTTTTGCTTTCATGACAGCAAGCATCTCATATACTGCTGGGAAATTGATAATAGATTTTCCAAACTGCGCACGTTCATTTGCGTATTTAACAGCCTCTCTGTAAGCAGCTTCTGAAAGGCCTACAGATTGAGCTCCAACACCGAGACGTGCTCCGTTCATAAGAGACATCACATATTTTATAAGACCGAGTTTTCTGTCTCCTATAAGTTTTGCAGGGGCATTTTTGAATACAAGCTCAGCAGTAGGTGAACCCTTTATTCCAAGTTTGTTCTCAATACGTCTCACATTTACACCGCCCCATTTTTTGTCATAAACAAAATACGAAAGTCCGCGACCGTCTGTTGTACCCTCCTCACTACGTGCAAGGACAAGCTTTATATCTGCATCTCCATTTGTGATGAAACGTTTTACACCGTTAAGCAGCCACATCTGTTTCTCCTCGCTCCATGTAGCTTTTAGCATAACTGCCTGAAGATCCGATCCTGCATCGGGCTCTGTAAGGTCCATTGAACAGGTCTCGCCTCTGTTTATTCTTGGAAGGAACTCCTCTCTTATCCCCTTTGATGCAAACTCATGAATTGTCTCGGCGCAATCTTGCAATCCCCAGATATTTGCAAAGCCTGCATCGGCTCTTGAAACCACCTCTGCAGCCATTACGTATGGAACCATGCTAAAGTTAAGCCCGCCATATTCTCTTGGGAGCGATAGTCCATAAACCCCTGCCTGGGTAAGTACATTGTGATTCTGCTGTGTGCCGCGTGCGTATGTGATTCTACCGTTCTCGCATAGTGGCCCTTCGTGGTCTACCTCCTCTGCATTTGGCGCAAGCACATCTCCGCAGATGCCTCCGATAATCTCCATTACCTTTTCGTAAGAATCTATCGCATCTTCTGTATCTGCAGGAGCGTAGTCATATTTTCCAAAATCTTTGAATCCGTCCTCTTTAAGTTCAACAATCTTCTTCATTAGAGGATGTTGGAGCTGGAATTTCAAATCTGAATTATCTGTGTAAAAATTTGCCATGCTATTTGCTGTGTTTTTTGTAAGATGCAATCATCTTTGGTAATACTTCATTTAAATCACCTATAATAGAGTAGTCTGCTATTTTATGTATAGGAGCCTCAGGGTCGTTGTTGATTGAGATAATCATAGATGAACCATCCATACCTGCCGTATGCTGTATCTGTCCCGATATGCCTACCGAGATGAACAGCTTTGGCCTTACTGTAACACCTGTCTGGCCAATCTGCCTTTCATGCTCTGTGAATCCAGCATCTACAGCTGCACGCGATGCTCCAACCTCTGCCCCAAGTACCTTTGCAAGGTCGTGGACAAGTTTGAAATTCTCTTTGCTGCCAACACCGTATCCTCCTGCAACAATAATCTGTGCCCCTTTTATGTCTATCTTTTTCTCCTCAATATGTCTCTCGATTATCTCAACAGCCATATCCACATCTGTAAGGATAGATTTTACATCTATCTTTGCAACTGTTCCGTTTACAGCCCTCTCTGCAACCTCTTTCTTCATAACACCCTCTCTTACAGTTGCCATCTGCGGTCTGCATTCGGGGTTTACAATGGTTGCAATGATATTTCCTCCAAATGCCGGACGTATCTGGTACAGAAGGTTTTTCCACTCGTTCCCTTTTGCATCTTTATGGTCTCCTATCTCCAACGAGGTGCAATCTGCAGTAAGACCGCTGTGAAGTGCGCTTGATACGCGCGGTGCAAGGTCTCTTCCAATGCTTGTTGCACCAAATAGTGCAATCTGCGGCTTCTCCTGTTTGAAGAGTGAAATAGTTATTGATGCGTAAGGGAGTGTTCTAAAGAATTCCAATTGTCTGTCATCTGCAAGATGAACTTTGGCTACACCATATCTGTATAACTCTTCTGCAAGTTTTTCTACGTTGTAGCCAATTAGAAGTGCTTCGAGGTTACAGCCAAGTGTCTGTGCAAGTGTACGGCCCTTGGTAAGAAGCTCAAGGCTTACATCACACAATTTGCCGTTATCTGTTTCGCAAAATACAATTATATTGTTCATTGTCTATTCTCCTATTATTTATTATCCGATTGTGTGATTAGACAGCAGTTCTACAATAAGCCCGTCTATGTCAGCATCGGAAGCTGTAAGTTTCTTTGCCTCTTTTGCCTGGAATACAATGTTTTCTATCTTCTTAACTTTTGTAGGTGATCCGCTTAAACCAAAACTGTTGTCATCTCCGCCAATGTTTGCGGCTGTCCACTCTGCTATGTTAAGGTATGGATACTCTTTGAGAGAGAGCTTGAAGTTGGCATCGGGAAGATTGTCTTCACTCTCTGTTCTTGCATATTTGAATTTGAGTACCTGTTTTGCATTTCTTGGGCGGCATTCTGCTGCGGTTGCATGAACTGTAATAAGAACGGGGAGGGGTGATTTTACTATCTCTATTCCTCTTTCTAAACGTCGTTTAACTGTAATGCCTGTTTCGTTTAACTCCATAACCTCTTCTGAATATGTAATTTGAGGTATTCCAAGTTTTTCGGCTACCTGAGGTCCTACCTGGGCGGTATCTCCGTCTATTGCCTGGCGTCCTGCAAAGATGAGGTCTGGATTAATCTGTTTTATGGCTTGTGATAGTGCGTATGAGGTTGCAAGTGTGTCTGAACCTGCAAACTTTCTGTCTGATAAAAGGATACCCTTGTCTGCCCCTCTGAATATAGCCTCACGGATAATGTCTGCAGCTCTGCTCGGTCCCATTGTGAGGAGGATAATCTCAGCTGATTTGTGTTGGTCTTTAACCCTCAAAGCCTGCTCTAAGGCGTTAAGATCTTCGGGGTTGAAAATTGCAGGCAAAGCAGCTCTGTTTACGGTACCTTCTGGAGTCATAGCATCTTTGCCAACGTTCCTGGTATCCGGTACCTGCTTTGCAAGCACCACGATTCTTAAATTTTCCTTCATAATTTTCTTTTCTGTGCTTTGGCTTATAGTGTGCCAAGGCCTATTGGAATTTATGTTGCTTAACTGTGTAATCTATAACGCAACTATCTGTTCTACAGGTTCTTTTCAAAAGCCTGACAGTCATGATTAAAACTGATGAATTAGGCCATGACTAAAAAAGTTGCGCGTTGGAAACTTTCTCAACGCGCAAATTTATTACAAAAATATTAAAATGAAAATAACAGGGTTGTTACAATAAGCTGTATTAAATTAATCATCTGTTATTTAATGCACCCGCTAAAGAAGATGGCATTCATAAAAATCTTGCTTGTGCCAAACCAGTATGAACGGAAGTTTAAATCGTCAATAAAAACTATTATGTTGCCGGCTTTGTAAGGTTTGGCAAACACCGCCGGGGTATCCTTTAGCAGTTTCTCATTTTTTACCGATAAATATCCCGATAAAACAGGTTTCGAGCTGTAGTGCAAAGGGGATATATATGGATCCTTATCCTTATTGAGTATTATGTTCCCTTTCTTTAACACAGCAATCTCATCCTGATTCAATCCCCATCCAAGAGGGTGTGTCTTGTCCAATATACAGTTCAATATCACACCGGAGATGCTGCTGCCGGCTGTAGCCTCCTTCTTATCTGAATATGCAAGATATTTGGTGGAGTCTGCCTTTACAGCCGTACTCTTTTTTTTCAACTGCATGATTCCCATATCTGCAACCCATTCGTAAGCCTTGCCTGTTGCAATAAGGGTACCCCCATTCTCTATCCACTCTTTTAGTGCAGCATTGCCCGTTTTGCCAATATCGGGAATCCCATTTGCAATAATAATGGTGTTGTATGGTTGCAGGCTTTTTGATGTTATCTCCTTGCCCTCAATCAGCACAGGTTGCATCTGGAAACGTTTGTCCAAAAGATACCAGGCTTCGCCAGAATCGGGAATACCCATAGACCGGCCAACAAGAATTGCCACTTTAGGCTGCTTTATTGGCAGATATGCAGGACTCCCCAAGTCTACATCCTGCATGAGGCCCGTGGAGGCAGCATAAATATCTACACCTGTTTCTGTTGCAAGTGACACCAATAGTTTGTATATCTCATCGGATGAAAGCGGCTGGTTCTGAGCCATTACCAAAACTGTCCCATAACCCATTTCTTTTTTTGTCTCTCCGGAATGGAAAGCGAATGGCCTTCCGCTTACAGATACATACACCCCTCTCTTTTGGAGCTCGTAAATGACCTTGTATGAGTAAAATTCAACGTTGTCAAACAGATATCCGTAATTGCTCTTGCCGCCAATAACCTCTCCTTTTGGGAATGTGTTGTTGTCTATACGCTCACCTACAAGCCCTGCAGTACTCTTTACAGGGGCATAGTTAAGGTTGAACGCATGGGTGAATGTCCATGCCGAGATGTCGTAGAAGGTGCTGTCTGTAAATGTAAGGTTATCCTCCATAACAGCCTTTATCATCTTGCTGTATTTCTGCTCTACAGGAATAATATACGAATCCTCCTTTTTAAACAGTTTGCCCTGCGCTGAAAAATCTTTTGCAAGTCTGTACACCTCTATCCTGTGGTGTGCCATATTGTCTAAGAAATGGAAAGCAAGAGACTTGGAACCGCGTGTGTCAAATACATAACCCTTTACAGACTCGCCTTTTGCCTCGTTGCGTGCATTTGTAAAATAGTCTCTTTGATACCTGTTCAATCTCTCCTTCATATTGTACGAAGAGAATACGGTAGCGTATGAACCCATTGCCTGATTACGTATAGTCCATGCAAAGGATCGGATGCCGTTTACAGTCATTCTAAGGTGTCCTCTCGATGTTCCCTGCTCGTACAGAAGGCAGATGGAACCGTGAATATCCCCGTAGGCAGCCCCTTTTCCGTAATAGTAGTCATCATAACCCTCTTTAGAATAGTATCCTGTTCCAATTTTATCCAATTCAGCTGCACAGTAAGAGGAGATTTCTGCCGTTAAATCCTGATTCTCCTGAGAGGTGAGCTGATGAGTGCGTTTTGGATGTCCGGGGCTGAAATAGTATGGACGTGCCGAACCCTGTTCGTGAAGGTCTGCAACAACGTTAGGCAACCAGTCAAAGTAGGTCTCCACACCGTTTACCCCCTCGGGATGCTGGAGCATGAGCCAGTCTCTGTTGCAGTCTGCCCAGTAATGATTGGTTCTGCTCGATGGCCAAGGTTCCTGAAACTCACGTGAGTTGAGGTCGTAGACATCTGTAAGGCTTCTCGATGAATTTACCCATGATGCAAAACGGTTTATACCATCGGGATTTGCTCCCGGGGTCATGACTATAACAGTGTTCTCCAACAGTTTCTCAATCTCCTCTCCCTGTGCGGCAGCAAAGAAGTATGCTGTTGCCAAAGATGCGTTTACCCCGGATGGTTCATTTCCGTGAATACTGTATATGAGGTTTACAACAACAGGTATATCATTTAATGAGAGAGTGCCGGATCTGTCCGGGTCGCTTAATGCCAGATGTTCCTCCTTAATCTTGTTTAAATCTTTCTGATTCTTTTCAGAGGTAATCACAACCTCTATGAACGGCCTGTGCTGGTATGTACGCCCCATCTCCTTTACAGAGACTCTGTTACTCTCCTTTGCAAGTGTGTACATATATTGCAATACCTGCCCCCAGTCTGCGTGCTGCTCCCCCAATTGAAAGCCAAGCACCTTATTTGGAGTAGAAATATTATTATTAAAGGTATAATTGCCGTTAGGTATAAAATAGCTCAAATCATACTCATATACTTTTGGCTGAGGTTGAGCATAAGCTTCTGTTGCCACACAAAGGAGCAACAGAAGCGCAAACAATACTGTTTTTCTCATAAATATATATCTTCTGTTAGATAGGATTCTGCTCGCATAGACTGTTTACATCTATCTCCTTCTGAGGGAAGAGCCACTGCCACTCCTTTGTACCGGCCTCTCTGTACCTGTTCTCCTCTCCCATAGGGTGTCCGTCATACATATTATAGTTTGATGCTTCAGGGTCTACATTTGTAGGCATTACTTTGTTGTTGTTCCAAGGGGCATCACTGTATCCCAATTCTGTACGAGGTTTAGGACCTCTGTCTAAAGACATGTTCAGCCTCTTGAGATCCAAGAACCTGAATCCCTCTCCCCAAAGTTCTATTCTTCTTTGGAACATTACCTCATCTATAAGTTCGTCTCCTGTCTTTGTAGATAACTGGTATTGCGGATCTCGGTGATGTGCCAATGGATACATGGCATTTGCCGCTTCTGTGTATTTGCCGGCACGTGCGTAACCCTCTGCCATTATAAGCATCATCTCGGGAAGACGCATCCATGGAACATCTCCGCATTTTGCATTCTCGTTGGCTAACAGGAACTTGTTTGCCATATAGTTTCTTATATAGCCTCCTGTTGGAATTATAGGGGCAGGTTTTGTTGCAGGATCTTGAGCGCGTGGAAACCAGAGAGTTTTTCTTACATCTGTGCTTGAGATTCTGTTGTAAAGCAGGTTGTAAATGGCACGAGGCGTGTTTTTATTGTAGCTTACATTCTTGTTAGACATAAAGCTATGGAAATCCTTTAATGTGCCGGCCTGTTCCTCCAGCCCTTTCTTTCCCCACAGCCATTCTGTATTTGACTGATCGCTCATCCTGTTGTTAAAGGTTGTGTATGTATCATCCTGTAATTTGGCTCCCGATTTTTCCACTACAAGAGCCGCCATGTTTGCTGCCTCTAACCATTTCCCTTGTGTTAACAGCACACGGGCCTTAAGCCCCCTTGCAACATGAATATCAATATGGGATTTGTTGGTTTTTGCTATTGTCGTTACATGTGAAAGCAGCTCTATTGCACTGTCGAGATCGCTGTTAATCAGCTCGTAAACCTGTTCTACAGTAGATCTTGGAAGATTCTCGGTAGTAGGTTCTGTTCTTACGATAACACCAAGCTGGCTGTTGTTACCCTCTGCTTTGTATCTACCTCCCCAGCATTGCACCAAATTGTAGTATGCAAACGCCCTGTAAGCGTATGCCTGCCCTTTAATGTAATCTCTCTCCTCCTGTGTTCCCTCTGCGCCATCTATATTCTGAATAATCATATTTGCGTTTGAGATGAACTGGTAGAACAGATTATAGAGATAAGAGAGGTGGCTCGATGTGGCGTTGCGGTGCAATGTCCATTTGGCCTGGGACTGGAACTGTGCGTTGGCACGGGTGTACACCAGATCCTCTCCCATCATATCCATCCAGATCATAAAGGTCTGATACCCTCCTTGAGCATACGAACTGGAGAGAGAGGGAGTATACATGAGTTTATGTATACCGTTAACAGCCATCATACCACCTTCTGTGGTTTCAAACATCTGAGACTGGTCTACCGTCTGGGTCGATTTTGTCTCCATAAAGTCTTTGTCACAAGAGCATAGGCAGGTGACAGACAGTGCTAATAATGAAGATATTAATATTTTATTCATGATAATCTCTCTTTTATTTGGTTAGAATGATATGTTAAGTCCAAAGGTGAATACTCTCGATGGCAGATAGACATCTCCATTGCTGCTGTATCCGGAGAATACGTTTTTACGAGGATATATCCCTTTTCTCTTTGTCAACTGGAACAGATTCTCGGCTGAACAATACAGTCTCAAATCTGTTACGCCAAGTCTGGTTACCCATTTTTGTGGTAGTTGGTAACCGAAATTGATAGTGGTAAGCTCTAACATATTAGAAGAGACAAGCCATCTGGTAGAGCCTGCATACAGGTCTTTGGAGTCGCTGCCGTTTGATACTCTTGGAACATTGGTCACATCACCCGGTTTTTGCCAACGTTTAAGCATATCCACATGTAAGGTAGAGTAGGAGAGAGAGCCTGTTCCGGGCGACATAAGATTGGAGTAGACAACATCGTACATCTTTCCTCCCAACTGGTAGTAGAAGTTCAATGAAAGGGTAAATCCTTTGTATGCCAAATTGGTACTTATACCTCCCGATATTTTTGGCATGCTTTTCCCCGAATATGCATATTTGGCCTCCTCTATATTTGTGGTGTATTTATTCCCATCTATCTCTACTAAATTTTGTGAGGTTGTAAGGAATTCATCCTCTGGTAGATAAAGGCTGCTGCCTGTTGCAGGATCGACTCCCATCCATTGGCGTAGCCAGAACTCATATCTTGAATGTCCCTCCTCAACCTTATGTACACCGCTCTTGAACGGCTCTACAGGCAGTTTGGTAATCTTGTTCTCTATATGCGTTGCGTTAAAGCTAAGATCCCATGTGAAATTCCTCTTTGTAAATATGTTTCCGGTAATCTCAAACTCAATGCCCCTGTTATACATTGTGCCGGCATTCATATCCTGGGTGGTAATACCTGCAGAGGGTGACAAAGGGATTGAGAACAACAGGTTGTCGGATTGTCTGTTAAATAACTCAATGCTACCCTTTATCCTATTTATGAAACTGAATTCCAACGCCACATCAACATTTCTCGACACCTCCCACTGAAGATCTCTGTTGCCTAATGAACTCTGAATATATCCTGCCTCATCTGCATTCTGAGAATTCTGGTAGGTAGCTCTCCAAGGGTAATAGCCGCCTACATCGTCGTTTCCAACCTCTCCGTAGGATACCCTGAGTTTTAGCATGTCAACAAATTTGACATTCTTCATAAAGCTCTCTCTGTCTATTCTCCAGCCACCGCCAACAGACCAGAAATTACCCCATCTCGACTCCTTGTAGAAACGTGACGAACCATCTCTGCGGAATGAACCAGATATGAAATATTTGCTGTCGTAATCATAGTTTAATCGGGAAAGATAACCCTCTGTTGCGTATGAGCTTGTGTATGAGGAGGGCACAGTGTTTACATTTGTGTAGTTGCTAAGTTCGTAGTTGTTATAGAACTTCTGGTCTTTCATTGAAGCTGAGAGATAGTTGTATTTGTAGTCATAGCTCTCATGACCAACCAGAACATCAACATGGTGTTTTCCTATATCCTTATTGTATGTCAGCAGTTCGTTAAATGTCCATGTTGTTGTAAATGAATTGCTTTTTGTGGCATTCCCGGTATTTCCTTTCTCCGGATATACAATTGAAGCCGATGATGCAAGGTAGGCATTTGCCCCAACACCACCGTTAAAGGTTAATTTAAAGTCCTTTAGGAATGATACCTCTGCATACACTTTGCCGTTTATGGTATTGCGTTTGTATCCGTCATATCTCTCTTGCAGCTCTTTTGCAGGGTTGTTTCCCGCTACATAGTCTCTTAGAGGAACAGATACACCGTCTACACTGTAACCTGTACCAAAATCATATATCTTGTCTCCATTTGCATCGTACAAATATTCACCGGTTTCGGGATTATGAAGATGAATTGGATATATTGGGCCTATGTAGCGGACAAATCTAAAAGGATTTATATTGTTTCCCGATGATTCATTCTGATTACCGTTGCTTGAACTCATGTTTGCCGAGAGGTTTGTCCCAACCTTAAGGAAGTTGGTTATCTGAGAGTTTACATTTGCTCTTGCGGTATATCGCTTGAAATCTGAACCGATTATATAACCCTGCTCCTTAGTGTAGCCTATAGATGCAAAATAGTCGCTTTTCTCCGTACCACCGCTTATAGATATTGCAGCATCTGTACGTTTGCCTATTCTCTGAATGGCATTGTACCAATCTGTATCCTCTGCCCATTTTGATTTGGCATTTGGGTTAACCTCTCCATTGCTGTTCAATACCTGATTGTTAGCAACATTGAACGGATTATAGGTAAGATTGTCAAAAAGGTTCAAAGCAGCCTCCTGCCCGGCAACCTCATAACTCTTGCCGTCTCTAACATATTGGTTTCTAAGATTCTCCCAGTACAGGGTAACGTAATCGTTGAGACCTACGGTTTTGTAGTCGCTACTTTGCTTTGCGGTGAATCCCTGGTTGAACTTGATATTTACTTTCAGTTTCTCCTTACTGCCTTTTTTGGTTGTAATCATAAGCACACCGTTTGCTGCTCTTGAACCGTACAGTGCAGAAGATGCTGCATCTTTAAGAACTGTAAGGCTCTCAATATCATTGGGATTAATGCTGCTTATAGAGTTGTCGTAAGGCATGCCGTCCAATACAATAAGCGGTGTGTTTGACGCGCTTATAGAACCCAAACCTCTAATGTACACAGAAGGGGATGACCCAGGCTGCCCGTTTGAGGTACTTACCTGAACACCGGATGTTGCTCCAACAAGGGCATTAGTTACAGTTGTAATAGGTTTAGAATCTATCTTGTCCGATTTTATAAGACTGGAAGAGCCTGTAAATGAACTCTTTTTGGCAGTACCGTATGCTATTACTATAAGATCTTCCAATTGCTCTGTTTCCGGATCCATGATAACGTTTATCACGCTTTTTCCGTTAACGGCCATCTCTATAGGT
>CAVHKR010000032.1:0-8954 GCA_963636615.1 Acutalibacteraceae bacterium
CTATATCTTTCATTGTATATTTAACATTCTATTGTTAGAACAACTTGTTTTTAATAGGTTATTAAGTAAAAACGGCTGCTAAAATAATAAATATTCAGCAACCGCTTCTAATTTTTAACATTTATTTAGTTTTGCTCATTACAAAGCCCAACTCTAATTATTGCTTACGCTCTTTTTGTAAACAGCAACGCCGTTCTTTAAAAACTCTAAAAAGCTGTCTGTATCAAGGTTGTATCCCCTTGGTTCAACAATCTCATTGCCTGTATTGTCTGTAATGATGTAATAAGGCATGGCATTTACCTTATATCTGTTCATAACCAGATTGGTGTTAATCTTTCCCAACTGCTTCAGAACCTTTCCATTAGGAAGAGTAACCCAGTCAGACTGAGGAACATCTACCTTAACATCTCCATACAGAGAGAGGAATACATAATCCTCGTTAAGCATCTGTTTTACCCTTGGATCACTTAATACTCTGGCCTCCATCTCCCTGCAATTCACACACGCACTGCCTGTAAAATCTATGAACAACGGCTTGCCAACCTTTTTGGAATACTCCAAAGCCTCGGCATAATCATAAAAACCGTGAATGCCATCGGGATGCTTAAGCCCAGCCGGATTCTTTGCATTGGCTATCTCGTATGCAATGGTCTGTTTCCCCTCTATAACAGAGGAACTTTGGTTCTCTCCTCCTTTGTAAAGATTAAAATCCAAGGTCTCAATAGGTGGGAGGTAACCGCTTAACACTTTAAGAGGTGCTCCCCACATTCCCGGTATCATATATACTACAAAGGAGAATGTAATTATAGCAAGGAAGAGTCTCTTTACAGTTATATGTTCTGCAGGAGTATCGTGAGCAAAACGCAATTTGCCAAGCAGATACAGCCCTAACAGCGAGAATATTACAATCCATAATGCAAGATATGTCTCCCTGTCTAATATATGCCACTGATAAACCTGGTCTGCAACGCTTAAGAATTTAAGCCCCAAGGCAAGTTCAATAAAACCAAGTACAACCTTTACAGAGTTGAGCCAGCCTCCGCTCTTTGGGAGATCTTTAAGCAGAGAGGGGGCAAATGCAAATACCGTAAACGGAAGTGCAAAAGCCGCAGAAAAAGCAAACATTGTAATGATAGGCTCCCAAATCTCCCCCTGAGTACTCTTTATAAGCACAGAACTTACAATAGGTCCTGTACAGGAGAACGATACAAGTACCAATGTAAGAGCCATAAAGAAGACCCCTACAAGACCCCCTTTATCTGATTTTTCATCTGACTTGTTAACCATCCAGCTTGGCATTGTAATCTCAAACGCACCAAAGAAGCTGGCTGCAAACAGCATGAATATAAGGAAGAAGATGATATTCGGAATCCAATGGGTGGCAAGCCAGTTAAAAATGTCTGCGGTGACAGCATCACCCCCAATAAAGTAGGTTACAAGGATAATTACGGCTATGGGAAGGGTGTACAGTGCAATAATGGAGATGCCGTAGAACATTGCCATAAACCTGCCGCGAGTTTTGCTCTTTCCTCCGGAATTCTTTAAAAAGAAAGAGACGGTCATAGGCACCATAGGGAATACGCAAGGGGTGAGCAGTGCCACAAATCCCCATGCGATAGCCTCTATGATTACTGTCCAAATAGATTTTCCTCCATTTTCAGTTAGAGGTTTAGACTCTGTTACAGCTGCTGCGGCAGGAGCAGGAGATTCTGCAATTGTAAGACTGTCGGAGTCAACCGCGTCTTTTACAACATCCTCCTTTATACTCTCCTCTTTAACGCTCTCTGCTGCAATATTATCTGGCTTATTATCGGTTGCAGCTGCCGCCACACCCTCTGCTGCCGGAAGTGTTACATTCATCTCCTCATCTGCCGGGGGCATGCAGCTATCGCCTGAGCATGTCTGCCACTCTAAAGTAACAGTAACAGATGTGGGGTTCTCAGAGGATACAGATACCTTTTGGGCAATGACAACACCGTTGCCGGCAGTGCCAATCTCCATCCCAAAACTGCTGTTGAACTCCCTGTGGACGGCAGTCTTTATATAAGGGGCACCAACAGGCTTTACTCCATCTCCTCCCGATATCTTAAGAGTAGTAGCAATAGGGCCATCCTTGTAAGGCCCCAAATCATAGATATGCCATTCAGAGTCCATTGAGCCTTTAAGCTCAATCTCGTAAACATTGGCACCGGCCTTTACAACATTGCTGCTCCAGCTTACAGGGTTATTGTCAAATTGCGCAAACAAAAAGTTGTTTGCAAATATAAATAGAAGGGCAAACAGCCACGTTAACTTGTGTCTCATACTTGATATTGTTTAAATAAATATACCTACTGATATAGTAAACACGTAAATAGTTATTTCCCCTAAAGATTTATATTACCATTTATTATAATGGATTTTCTCCAGCTTCCATTTATCCTTTGGGGTATTCTCCCCGGCAGGATAACCTATAGGGATAAGGCATAGAGGAACGTAAGGTTGAGGTATATTAAGGGCGCTGTTTATATCGGCAATTCTCTCCTCGTATGGCCAGCCTGCAGTCCATACGGCGCCAAGCCCCATAGACTCAACTGCCAAAAGGATATTCTCCGTAGCCGCAGCGCAGTCTAACATCCAGTTCTTGCTTATCTCCGGATTCCCTACAACAACTATTGCAGCTCCTGCAGACTGTAGCATTCTTGCCTTAGGCATCTTCTGTGCCAAAGCCTCCATCTCAGCCTTGCTTTCTACAATGACAAAATCCCATGGCTGGCGGTTCATTCCTGTCGGAGCGGCCATTCCTGCCCTTACTATCATCTCTAAAGTATCTTTAGAGATAGATTTTCCTGAAAACAATCTAACACTCTTCCTGTTAAATATTGTCTCAAGAGTAGTGTTCTTCTTTGTTTTGTTGCAGCAACTGTTGCCGCAGCATTTCTTACCCTCCTGGGAGTATGAATTAAAAGGGAGCATGCACCCTAAGATAAAGGCTGCTAATGCTACAAGGATTAAATTGGTTCTCATATAATTATAATTTAAATGATTAATTTTATCTCTGTCTCTCAAGTTTCACAAATATAAATAACATAATTGTAAAAGTCCATAACGAGGAGCCTCCATAACTCAAAAACGGGAGAGGTATTCCAATTACCGGTACAATACCCATTGTCATGCCAATATTTATAAAGACATGCATGAACAGGCAGGAGGCAATGCAGTAGCCATATATCCTTGTAAAACTGTCTGTCTGTTTCTCAGAATCAATTATTATTCTGCATATAAGAGCCACATACAGCAGTATTATAACGGCAGAACCTACAAATCCCCACTCCTCTCCAACGGTGCAGAATATAAAATCGGTACTCTGTTCGGGAACAAAATTAAACTTGGTCTGAGTCCCCTCTAAATAGCCCTTGCCCAAAAAACCTCCGGAGCCTATGGCTATCTGAGACTGGTGTACGTTGTACCCTGCTCCTTTAAGATCCTCCTGTATGCCAAGCAGATTCTCTATTCTTACCCTCTGATGCGGTTGCAAAACATTGGAGAATATGAAATCAACAAAAAAGACAAGCATAATGCTCATTACAAAAATAGAGGAGATAACCTTAGAATAGGGGATTCTCTTTTTAAAATTACAGACTGTTTTAATTATAAATGCCGGCAGGATTATTACAAGCGACCAGTATTCCGGCCCCATTACATTGCTCCACTGCAACCACTCCAAACTCTGGAAATATGGGATATATGCAATGAAAAGAGTTATGCAGATAATAGGGATTATCCGCTTGAGCAATTTGCCGGCCACAAGAGCTGTAATTGCCAATGCAAAAAAGACCAATAGAGCAATGGAAACGATAGCCCCAAATTTGAGTGTTGTTATAAAAAGAAATATAGCTATAAACCCAAATACAAGCAGCCACCCAGATAACCCCTCTCTATATAGCATAAAGACAAATCCAATATAGACCAATGCAGAACCAGTCTCTTTCTCCATTACAATGAGCAGCATAGGGATTAATATAATTAGAACAACAGCAACCTTATCCATTGTTTTGGAGAGGCTGAACCCATATTTGCTCATAACATAAGAGAGAAAAAGAGAGGTGATAATCTTGGTGAATTCTGCCGGCTGAAGACTTATAGGACCAAATACAAGCCACGATTTAGACCCATTAATCTCCTTGCCGATAAAGATTACAGCTACCAAGAGCAATAAGATTCCCATATACAAGAGAGGGGGGAGGGTACTGTAAATCACCTTTGGCAAAACAAACAGAATAAGGGAGGCTAAAACAAATGCAGACAGCATCCAAATGAACTGCATGCCGTACTTCTGCGAAAAGTCAAAGATAGAGGTATGCTCATCTGTATATACAGCAGAGTAGATGTTAAGCCATCCAAAAATCACCAGAATAAGGTAAAGCGCAATCAGCACCATGTCATACCCATATTTCTCTCTTGTAGTCAATATCATCTCATCACCTCCTATTACTCTTTATGGGGACATTTCCAAGTAGATTGCTCTCAATCATTGCCTTCTCAAGTTCCGGTCTGCTTGTTGAATCCGTGAGATATTTTTCTACCAACAGAGAGGCTATAGGGGCAGCGTATGTTGCCCCAAAGCCGCCATTCTCTATATATGCGGCAACAGCAATCTTGGGGTTGTTGCGAGGGGCAAAACATAAAAAGACAGAATGATCCTTTCCGTGCGGATTTTGGGCTGTGCCGGTCTTTCCGCATATATCAAGCCCCGGAACTGCCGCTATCCTTGCTGTCCCACCGCTCCCCGGCTTGGAGTTTACCGCCCGATACATCCCCTCAATAATATCCCTAAAATAGATAGTATCAACAAGAGTATAATGTTTCTGCCCGTAATTATTTACGAGAGTTGTATCGGGAGAACCTTTAATCAGATGAGGGGTATAGTAGTAACCTCTGTTTGCTATTGTGGCTCCAAGATTTGCAATATGAAGTGGCGTTACGCCAATCTCGCCCTGCCCTATTGCAAGAGAGATAACAGAGAGAGATCTCCATCTGTTCTTGCCATGAAGTCTGTCGTAGGTCTCCCTTGTTGGAATATTGCCGCCAAGTTCCGCAGGGAAATCCGTTCCAAGCCTCTTCCCAAAACCAAAACTCATTACCATCTCTCGCCAATGGTCAAACGCTGTGTGTACAGACTCATATTTAGGATTATCCAATATTCCCCTAAAAACATAGCAGTAATAGGCATTGCAAGACATCATAATGCTTTGGATAAAATCTATAGGGGAGCTATGATAGTGACATCCTACCCTTAAATTCCCAACATAGTAGCCCATGCTGCACG
The DNA here is from genome assembly GCA_963636615.1 of Acutalibacteraceae bacterium. Taxonomy (GTDB): domain Bacteria; phylum Bacteroidota; class Bacteroidia; order Bacteroidales; family UBA932; genus Egerieousia. The sequence continues at coordinate 5,309 of CAVHKR010000032.1, forward strand.
GATATTTTGTCTGGGGTGTAATAACACCCTCCTGCAATCCTATAAGGCCGTTTACCAATTTGAACACAGACCCCGGGGGATATGAAGACATTACAGCTCTATTGAACATAGGCTTGTAGGGGTCGTTGGCAATTTGGAAATAATGGTTCCTTATGTTCGATAATTGGGAAATATCTATTCCGGGGCTCGATATTATTGCAAGTATCTCACCGGTAGAGGGCTCTATTGCCACCAAGCTGCCAACCTTGTTCCGCATAAGAAGTTCTCCATAGTGCTGAAGCTCTCCGTCTATGGTAGAGAAGAGATTTTTACCGGGAACAGCCAGTTTGTCGTATGCCCCGTCTGCAAAATTAGAATGTACTCTGTTATGAACATCTCTAAGATATATCGTATACCCCTTCTCTCCCCTCAGAATCTCCTCATACGACAGCTCCAATCCGCTCTTGCCAACATAATCACCCTTTTTATACTCCGGATGTCTTCTCAGATAGGCAGTGTCAACCTCTGCTATATATCCAAAAATATTGGCACCGGCATTAAAGGGATAGAACCGTGCGGTTCTTGGCAAGCCGCTGCACCACGGAAATTTATACGACTTTTCCGCAAAAATGTTGTACACAGAATCGGAGACCTGTTTTAATAGGGTAAGAGACTGATAACCAATAGAACGTCTGTTCCTTTTATACTCCTTTAACTTCTCGCGCAAATCCTCTATTTTAAGCGAAAAAATATTACAGAAATCAAGAGTATCAAACTCCGTTATCTCAATAGGGGTAACATTAATGTCGTATGTTGTTTTGTTCCCAACTATAATCCTGTTTTTCCTGTCCATTATAATGCCTCTGGCAGGATACACAGTCTCATATTTATATGCATTATTAATTGCGGTAATCTTGTACTTCTCCTCTATAATCTGTAACACAAACAGCCTTAACAGAAGTATCGCTGCACAAACAATAATACCTATTATAAGGATATTCTTCCTTTCCACAGCAATCTCTCCTATTTAAAAATCTGCCTCACCAATGTATATTCGAGAAAAAGCCAGAGAGCGACATCTATTATAAGATTAACCACAAATCTGAACAGATTGTACAGAAACATGCCGTGCTCCATAGTGTGCAGCAGCAGATAGACGGCAAGATATACAAAACAGAGAAGCGCATTAAGAACTATCAGTCTGTCAAGCGAGACCTCGTTAAAGGTTATTTGAGAGACATCGTACAGGAGAATCTTTGGTATAACAAGCCGCACTATGGGGCCGAATGCTGCAGCCATGGCTGTAAGAGCAGCTGCATTTATACCCACAACCCCCTCTGTAAATATATCAACGGTAAGTCCATAGCCTGCGGCTATAAACATAAGAAAGGTATAATTTATATTAATCGGGAGGGTTGCAATAAAGACTGGGAAGACAGATAGCAGCAGAAAAGGGGAGATATTTATGAACTCTGTCATTAATATCTGCATAATCAATAGGATTGCTCCTAATATGCAATGTTTTACAAATACATTCATCTTTCGCCTGTTAATGAATCTATCTCCCGTTTCCCGTCATCCTTTACAACAATAACATAATCTATGTTTCTGTAGTTGAGGAACAACTTTACCGTTACAGCCTGATGAGTGCCATGCTCAATGAAACTCTTTTCAACCGTTCCCAAAGGGATATTGCTCGGATATATAGATGACAACCCGCTGGTGTACACAGTATCAGCCACTTTAACCTCAACATGTTGCGGAATATCGTGCAAGGTGGCCCTGCTGTAATCTACTCCATCCCATCTCATGGTGCCAAAAGTCCCAAGCGAAGCTATCATGGCGCTTACCTGCTGGTCTGTGTTGAGAAAGGATTTTATATAAGAAAAATTTTGGCCGCAGCGCATTATTATGCCAACAACCCCGTTACCCATTATTACACCCATGTCAGAGGTAATGCCGTCACGCAGCCCCTTGTCTATGACAATGTAGTTGTCCGTTCCGTTTAGGCTGTTTTTAATAACCTTTGCCCAGATAAACTTAAACTCATTCTTAAAAAGCAGAGAGCTAACATACTCCTCCCCCTTTATTCTGTCTAACTCCTGCCTGAGGCAGATATTTTCATTTATAAGGTTCAGATTAGAGAGAAAATACTCCCTGTTAGATTCCTTAAGATTAAGATAGTTGCGAGTCTGAGAGCTGATATTCCAAAAAAAATGTTGCAGAGCCCTTATATTTTCAAAGAACAGATAACGCTGATCCGTGCCACTCCTTACAATCATAAATACAGAGAGCGTTTCAAGAGCAAGGAATAAAAAAATCCTCCAAGTAATCTTATAAAACTTTGAAGACAGCCTCATCTACAACCATTTAAGATATTATCTCATAAGGAACGGCAACTTGTTTGCGTTTTTAAGCGCGTAGCTTGTGCCCCTTGCAACCGCCCTTAAAGGATCATCCGCTACATGGAAAGGAATATGTACTTTTTCGTATAATCTTTTATCTAAGCCTTTTAGCAACGCCCCACCGCCTGTTAAGAATATTCCGCGCTGAATAATGTCTGAATAGAGTTCCGGAGGAGTCTGCTCAAGAACAGACATAATAGAAGCCTCAATCTTTGCAAGCGACTTATCCAAGCAATGGGCTATCTCCTGAGACGTTACATCTACCTCTAAAGGCAGGGCAGTCATAAGATTAGGGCCTCTAACCGTGTATGGCTCAGGTGCATCATCCAACTCAGAAACGGCAGCCCCAACATTTATCTTTATCAGCTCTGCGGTAATCTCCCCTACCTTCAGATTATGCTGTTGTCTCATGTACTGCTGAATCTCGGCAGTGAACACATCTCCGGCAACCCTGATACTGTCCTTACAGACAATACCACCCAACGATATAACAGCAATCTCCGTTGTACCGCCACCAATATCAACCACCATAAGACCACTTGGAGCCTGTACATCTAATCCAATACCCAAGGCAGCAGCCATAGGCTCATGTATAAGGTAAACATCCCTTCCCCCTGCATGCTCGCTGCTGTCTCGCACAGCCCTTATCTCTACCTCTGTACTGCCCGATGGAATACAAACCACCATCTTAAGAGCCGGAGTAAAAAGAGTACGTTTCTTGTTAATCATCTTTACAAATCCCCTGATCATCTGTTCCGCAGCATTAAAATCTGCTATAACGCCATCCTTAAGAGGTCTTATAGTCTTTATGCCGGGGTTTACTCTCTCGTACATCAGCCGCGCTTCATGTCCGTATGCAATAGGCTCCCCTGTATCCTGATTAATTGCTACAATGGAAGGTTCATCAACAACTATCTTGTCATCAACAAAGATAACAGTGTTGGCTGTTCCAAGATCAATAGCTAATTCCTGAGTAAAAAATGCCATATCGTAAAAATTATAGTTTTATATTGGGTCCCGATGTTTAATGTTTAAAATGTCTTATACCTGTGGTTACCATTGCAATACCGTGCAGATTACAGCTCTCAATGCTCTCCTCGTCCCTAATAGAACCCCCAGGTTGAATAATTGCCGTAATACCTTCTGTAGCAGCAATCTCAACACAATCCTTAAAAGGGAAGAAGGCATCTGAAGCAAGAACGGCTCCTTTTAAAGAGAAACCAAAAGACTTGGCCTTCTCTATAGCCTGTTTCAGCGCATCT
>CAVHKR010000032.1:8964-11336 GCA_963636615.1 Acutalibacteraceae bacterium
ATTCCACCGGCAAGCATCTGATTACCCCTGGCAAGCACAATAGCATTAGATTTAGAATGTTTTACAATCCTGTTTGCAAACAACAGCGCCTCTGTCTCCTCTGCCAACGGAGCCTTTTTGGTAACAACTTTAAGATTATCGGGAGTCTCTACAACAAGATCCCTCTCCTGCACAAGCACACCGCCAAGCATAGAACGGAATCTACTGCCGGAACATTTAGCCCCGTCTGAGACCAGGATGATCCTGTTCTTTTTGCATTGCAGTATCTCAAGAGCCTCTGCGGAGTATGATGGAGCAACTATCACCTCAAAAAATATCTTGTTTATCTCCTCCGCTGCATGCTTGTCTATCTCTCTGTTAGAAACAATGATACCACCAAAAGCAGAGACAGGGTCTGCCGCAAAAGCCATCTCCCATGCCTCTTTTACTGTAGTGGCAACAGCACAGCCGCAGGCATTGTTATGTTTTACAACCGCAACAGCAGTCTTATCAAAATCAGAAATAAGCTCTAAGGCAGCCTCAATATCCAACATGTTATTGTAAGAGATCTCCTTGCCGTGCAGCTGTTTTGGCAATAAGTCCGGCTCCCCAAAGAAAGCCCCCTTCTGGTGAGGATTCTCCCCATATCTCAAAGCTCTTACCTCTGTTTCGTTTACCGCAAAAGCCGGAATACAGGCCTTTCTGTTAAAATATCTAAAAATGGCTGTGTCATAATGCGAGCTTGTCAAGAATGCCTGAGCCGCAAGATATTCCCTCTGTTCTAATGTGGTGTCTGCCCCCTGAGAGTTGAGAATATCTAACAGGTATGGATAGAACTCCTTAGAGGGAACAATAACAACATCATTATAGTTTTTGGCAGCGGCCCTTATAAGAGAGATACCGCCTATGTCAATCTTCTCAATAATCTCACTCTCCTCTGCCCCCTTTTTAAGGTACTCCTCAAATGGATAAAGATCTACTATTACAAGGTCAATATCAGAGATGTTGTATGCAGATTTCTCCTGCATATCCTGCCCGTTCTTTCGTCTGTTAAGGATGCCCCCAAACACCGTAGGGTGAAGAGTTTTCACTCTCCCTCCAAAAATAGATGGATATTGCGTAATCTCTTCAACCTTTGTAGCAGGAAGCCCCAACGACTTTATAAAATCGTAAGTACCTCCTGTAGAAACCATCTCCACCCCAAGCTGATGCAATCTCTTAACAACGGCATCCATGCCGTCTTTGTAAAAAGCAGAAATAAGTGCCCTTTTAATCATAACCTGTACTTAATACCTGCAAAGATATAAATAATATTTATTTTTGTATTACATATCACTATAAAACCGGCATAAAACAGAGTGTAAAATTTTTGAAAAGACAGAAAAAGCAGTATGGAACAGAGAGAAAACACAGACAAAAGATATGTTATAATAACCGCCGGAGGCAGCGGCACAAGAATGCACGGCAAGGTGGCAAAACAGTTCTTGGAGATAGACTCTAAACCCATATTGCTGCATACTATAAATCTGTTTATATCACTTCCGTTTGAAGTTGAAATGATACTGGTACTGCCAAGGACATACAGAGAATACTGGGGCAATTATTGCAAAGAGAACGGCTTATCGTTAAGATGCAGCATAGCAGAGGGAGGAATAACAAGATTCCATTCGGTAAAAAACGCTCTTGAGCTTACCGGAGACAGCGGAGTCGTAGCTGTACATGACGGCGTAAGACCGTTCCCAGACAAAGAGATGATAATAAAGATGTTCAATTATAAATTTGAGCAACATCCAACGGTAGGTGGTATAATTCCTGTTATGCCGGCCGTAGAATCTATGAGACGCATAATAAAAGACCAGAAGGGGAATCCTGTTGAAACGCAGACTGTAGATAGGTCAGACTACCTGTTTGTGCAGACCCCGCAGGTATTTGATTTGGCAAAGCTCAGAGAGGCATACAGACAACCATACCTTCCCCAATTTACAGATGATGCATCTGTAATTGAGAAAGCCGGTTACAAAATAGAAACAGTTCAGGGGAGCAGATTAAACATAAAGATTACAGTCCCCTCCGATTTAAATATGGCGGAGATTATTTATTCCTCTTTGGAACGGAATAATCCTTAACCCATATCTGCCTCTCTATAGCCTGGTCTAAAGACATAAGCGTTTCTGTCTGCTGTACGCAAGGAATATTCTGAATGGTGTTTATAAGTATCTCCATCAGGTGGTCATGGTCAAAGCAATAGAGCTTTAGCATAAGCGAATGCTTTCCTGTTACAAAATGACACTCAACAACCTCCGGAATCTGCTTGAGAGCCTCTATCACCTCCGGATACTTGTTTGCCTCAGATAGAGTTACCATTACAAAAGCACAAACATTAAGGCCTAAGG
>CAVHKR010000033.1:0-11125 GCA_963636615.1 Acutalibacteraceae bacterium
GCATCTATCTCGCTGCTCTTGTTAATATAAAGCAGTTCAGGCTGGATTGCAAGACCAACAAGAGGCACTTGCAATTTATACATCACTCCAAAATGGTACCCTGTACGGGCTTTTACATTAATCACACCGCCATCTGTTGGTTTTATGTCTGACATTGTATTAAAGTTCAGTCCCCCTTTAATACCAAAGCCCGACTGGGCGCTCACTACGGGGATAAATATAAAAAAAGCCGCAATCAAGGCCAACAATCTTCTCATAGCAATCAATTTTTAACGTTAACTATTATCTGCAAACTACAAACCGCCTACAGCAGACTGTTAATCTTCTCTACAATGGCAGCCTTGGTTGTTGCGCCAACCATTTTGTCTTTAAGTTCTCCCCCCTTAAAGAAAAGAAGAGTAGGGATATTCCTTATTCTATATTCAACAGGGGTGTCTGTTGAATCATCTACATTGCATTTGCCAACAATAACTTTTCCCTCATACTCATTGGCAATCTCATCTATTATTGGAGCTATCATCTTGCATGGTCCGCACCATGTAGCCCAAAAATCAACAAGGACAGGTTTGTCTGACGAAAGGACAACCTCCTTAAAATTAGCATCATTCAGTTCAATAGCCATAAATCTATGTTTTTTTGTAATTAATAAAATCTATCTAAATCGGCACTGCCGCAACCACCGCCTGCATATAGTATTACAACTGTACAGTCAAAATCCCTAACATTAAACAAATCAAGACTCTATTGGTTCTCCGTCTCCAAATCAACGGTGCTAAATTAACATAAAATTTTATAATAGGCAATCGCGTGCAGAATATGCCTTTTTTACAATTATTTTCATTAGTGTTGAAATTTGTAATCTATTTAAGGATATTAATGTAAATTTGCATGTTGTGATAACTAAAAAAGGCAATATTATGTACAAGAATTTTCAGGCATATCTGACAAACGAACTGCAATCCATTAAAGATGCAGGTCTGTATAAGAACGAGAGGGTAATTGTAACCCCTCAAAAAGCAGAGATAAAGGTAACCGGCGGCAAAGAGGTTCTTAACTTCTGTGCCAACAACTATCTTGGACTATCTGATAATAAAGAGCTTATCAATGCTGCAAAGAAAGCATTGGATGAGAGGGGATTTGGGATGTCGAGCGTAAGATTCATCTGTGGGACCCAAGATCTCCACAAAGAACTGGAGAGAAAAATAGCCGAATTTTTTGGTACGGAAGATACTATCCTTTATGCAGCCTGCTTTGATGCCAATGGAGGTGTATTTGAGCCGTTGTTCAATGAGGAGGATGCCATTATCTCAGATGCCCTAAACCACGCCTCAATTATTGACGGTGTAAGACTTTGCAAGGCTCAACGTTACCGTTATGCAAACGCAAATATGGAGGAGTTGGAGGAGTGCCTTAAGAAAGCACAGGCTCAAAGGCACAGAATAATTGTAACAGACGGTGTTTTCTCTATGGACGGCAATGTTGCTCCGTTAGACAAAATTTATGAGTTGGCTCAAAAGTACAACGCATTGGTAATGGTAGATGAATCGCACTCTGCCGGAGTTGTTGGAAAAACAGGAAGAGGAACTACAGAGCAGTTTAACCTCAGAGGCAAGATTGAGATTCTTACTGGCACTCTTGGAAAAGCGTTTGGAGGTGCAATAGGCGGTTTCACTACAGGTAAGAAGGAGATTATAGATCTGCTACGGCAGCGTTCACGCCCTTATCTCTTCTCTAACTCTATTCCTCCAATGGTTGCAGCTGCCGGTATAGAGATGTTTAACATGATGTCTCGCACAAATGAGTTGCAAGACAAACTTCATGCTAACACAGCGTACTTTGTAAACAGGATGAAAGAGGCCGGTTTTGATATTAAACCTACTCAGTCTGCAATCTGTGCCGTTATGCTTTATGATGCTAAACTTTCACAGAAAATGGCAGACAGGCTTTTAGAGGAGGGAATCTATGTTGTAGGGTTCTACTACCCTGTTGTGCCTAAAGATCTTGCACGCATACGTGTTCAGATTTCAGCAGGACATGAAAGGGCACATTTAGACAAAGCTATTGCAGCATTTACCAAAGTTGGCAAGGAGCTTGGTTTGTTACAATAGATACATGACAATTAAAATGAGCTGAGGCCTGCCAAGAATATTGGCCGGCCTCAATTCATTTTTAATCATCCATTCTTTTAAAAAACTCAAACTCTTTTGGTTCTTTCATTATAACCACCGTATTAGACGGCACTTTTAAATTTATTTTTGACAGTTTCCCCTCAAACGGAGTCTCTTTAGACAAGATTTTAGGGTAGACCGTTATCAGCGAGTCCTGTATAACAAACGTTTCATTATCATCTTGCGGAAATACTATATCTGCCAAAGAAGCCCCGTAAAAATGCTCTGTTTCAAGCTCAATATAAGGTTTGCATATTCTGCTACAATCAACAACATTACCTCTGTGCACTCTTTTTCTATTAATCTCAAACGATGGATAATATGCTATTTTACAACCATCTGCACTTTTATCTACATAGTAAAGATACACCTCTCCGTACCTGTATGTCTTTATGTGCATTTTAGCTCTTCCCGATAACTGAGGTTGTGTAAATTTTACATAAACCGTGTCGTACTGTCTGTTTAGTTCTGTACAGCTCTCCTGCTCATAATGATTAATAAAAGGTCTCACCTTGGATATCCCCAAAAAGACAGATACGACAATACTCAAACCCCATAAAATAAACAGAATTAGTCCGGGGCGCCACTTAGGTGATTTGAATTTGAAACAGAGCTTGCTCCCTGCATAAAGAAATGCTATACATGGTATGAACCAAACCCCCATTGATGCTATCTTAAAGAGCATCAAGTTTGTTCCGGGAATAATATAATCAGCTAATGCATAGACCGATATCCCCGTAAAAATATCAAAACCAAATAACAGGAACATTCCGCCCACAAGCCCCATTATGCCAACAAACAGCATTACTATTCCCAGTACAAAGCGGAATGACCTACAACAAGCATCTAAAAATCTGTTTTCTGAATGTCCCATATCGTTACTTTTTCTCTCTTTATAATTTTTTATACCCTCCAAACCGGGGTCTATACCATCCATTGAACATCTCTGTGCAACCGTTCTTGCAGGCGGCATTGCTATCCATAAAATAATATATCCAACTATAAGTATAGAGGCTAATGTCTGTCCAAAAAATACTCCGCTTCCAAACAACACAGCCAAAACCAATATAACCCTTATCCATATTGGGGATATATCTAAATATCTGGCCAATCCGGAGCATACTCCCCCAAGAACTCCATTTTTAGGATCTCTGAAAAGTCTCTTTTTAATACAACCCACATTCCCTTTCCCCTCTCCGACACAATCGTTATGCGGTATCTTTTGAGAATCAGCATCTGCCAACTCTTCCGGTGTCCCAAGAGTGGCAATGATATACTGTATATCTGTATTATCTACAACCCTCCCCTTTCCCCCTCGCTCTATAAGCAATTCTGCTACTCGCTCCTCTACATCTGCAACAATCTCTTCATTACCCGGAACATCCTTGTAATATTTTCTCAACGACCCCAAATAATTGTTCAACAGCTCTAATGCATCTATCTCAAGTGTAAATGCTATTCCCGAAACACTAATTTTTTCTATCTCTTTCATGATTACCGGATTTTCTTTGTCTTAATAAGGTTTATAGAATCTTCTACATCTCTCCATGCACTATCCATAGCATCCAATGCAAGCTCCCCCTGCTCTGTAAGGCTGTAATACTTTCTTGGCGGGCCCTGTTTGCTCTCCTCCCATCTGTAGGTCAGATAGCCCTGATTCTTTAGTCTTGTAAGCAGTGGGTATAATGTTCCCTCAACAACTATCATCCTTGCCCCTTTCAACTCGGTAATAAGAGAAGAGGCATATGTCTCTCCGTTTTTCAGTATAGAAAGAATGCAATACTCAAGCATCCCTTTCCGCATCTGAGACTTTATGTTTTCTAAATTAATATCCATACCAATCTCTCCCCATTCATTATTGTTTTTTACCGGCAAACTTGCTTAGATTCTCAGCTGTAACAGGTAATCCGTACATTCTGCACATTTCAAGCGGTGTAACAGCATTTGGCACCACAATCCAAAAGATAACATAGATCCAGAATCCAGATGTCCCAAAGATTAACAGCAGCAGGAATACTACACGCAACACTGCAACATCTACATTCAAATAGATGGCAAGGCCACTGCAGACTCCCCCTATTTTTCCCTCCTTCGTATTTCTATACAGCGACTTTTTGGGGTTAACCCACTGCTGTGTATCTGTATAACTCTCTTTTCTACCTTCATCAGTTTCACCGAATGGATATTCGGAACCATCGGGAAGCCCAAGCTGTATTATAACCTCATTTACCATGGATATATTCACAACATCCTTGTAACTACAGCTGAGTTTCTCTGTAAACAGCTCGGATATTCTCCTCTCTATATCATCCATTACCTCTTTCCAATGAGCCTCATTTGCAACCTTCCCTCTAAATGTATCCAAATAGCCCTTTAAAGTCCTATAGGCATCTTCATCCATACTGAATCCCCTTCCCGATAAACTTATATTCACTATCTTCTTCATACTATTATTTTTTAATTTAACTCATATCTCCAAAGTACTTTTGATTACCTTATTATTGGTAATGCAAATATATTATATTTTTATACTACTATGCAAAACATAGTACTGTAAAATGATAAAAAATTACAGGCATAATAGAATTACACCTGTAATTATCTGTTTTTTAGTATACTAACTTAATCGGTAATTCTTGTTAAGAATTTGTTAAGCATGTTATTCTTGAGTTGCCCCCTGCTCTTGCTGCATTGCAGCCTCCTGATTAAACTGCGGCTGACCCTGAACAGCAGTATTAAGCACCTTTTCTGTAATGTCTGTTCTGTTCTCTACAGCTCTGTTGGCAATAAAAGCTGTAGCCAATACACACAACACAATAATTGTAACAGCCAAAGTCCACGTTGATTTCTCAAGGAAATCTGCAGTCTGCCTTACACCAAAAGTCTGGTTTCCTGCTGCAAAATTGGCTGCAAGTCCACCACCTTTTGAATTTTGAAGCAACACTATTATAGTGAGCAGGACACTTGCAACAACAATAAGGATAGAAATTGCGGTATACATATTTAAAGTTTTTTATTATTATCTCTCCAACGACATCTTTAATTTTATGTCGTTCACAAGGTTTGCAAAGTAAGCACTTTTTTCCGGATAAAGCAAAATTAGTTTTGAATATACATCCAACGCCTCTTTCCAACACTCCTGTTGGGTATAAATCTGCGCCAATGTCTCTGTGTAGAAAATCAACGAATCTATCTCCTTTTTAGGGGTATCCCTCTTTTCAACTCTCTCCCTCTCTAATGTTCTTGCCGCCTCTACAGGAATAACAGGGGCATTGTCTTCACCTTTGTCATGCACACTGTCTAACTCCTCTCTGCTAAAATAATCCCCTCCCACTACAAAAATCTTTTTTGCCTGATGAATCTGAGACTGAATAACCTTGTCTGTTTCGGAACGCTTTGTTACAACATCTGTACTCTCTATTTTTGTAGCTATCCAGTCTGGGAACGGTACAAACGAAAAGGATTCCCTTAGCTTCTCCCTTGCTGTCTCCTTGCTTATTTCAGCCAATTTCAGAATCAGGTTAACCCTTGCTCCCTGATACCATGGGTAGATAGAGATCTGCTGCTCTATAGAACTTAAATCTTCTGCCATATTCTTAGAATTACCAGTTAGCAACCGTAGCATTAAAAATATCCTCTACCAACGTTTCAACAATCTGATCTACCAATTGCGCCTCGGCAGTTTCAAACGTTATGTTGGAATCATAGTCTTGAAAAGCCGCAAATGACTTTGACTCAAAACTCTGGCTTTCATCTTTATTATTGGAAAACGAAATGTTCACCGTTACTGTAAGCCTGTTCTTGGAGGCCACCTCATCGGATGTAACTGCGGTAGGGGTAATATCGTAACTCATAATGAATCCCGATATTTCTAAATCACCTCCATCTGTTACGGCATCCAATTTTGTAAGTTTCCTGAATTTGTCCTGCAAAGCCTCTGTAATCAAATTGCTTAAAGAGGGATTTACCTTCATTGCCCTATTCTCTATTGTATATATAGAGATGGTCTTAACATCGGGAGATATAGATGTTGCATTGAATTTATATATGCCGCACCCTGTTAGAAGGGTTATAAGCAGGATGATTATAAGGTGTGATCTTCTCATGCCAAATTAAGTTCTTTTATCTTTCTGTAAAGGGTTCTTTCCGATATGCCCAACTCCCGGGCTGCAGCCTTACGTTTGCCATTGTGCTTCTCGAGACACTTTTTTATAAGGTCTGCATTTACAGCCGGGATAAAGAGATCCTTCTCCCGGTCCTCTCCTTGTTCCTCTGTAAATTGCTCGTATTTTGGTTCTTCCTCCTCTCCTGCAGAGGGGTTGATAAGCATAACATCGTGTGAGAGAGCCGGATGTGCGGATATAATATCCGAGCCCTGCTGTCTGCAAACCGATGCTGTTCGTCTAAGCAACCCTCCTGAACTCTGTTGTGAACCTGTTTTAAGGGTATTCAACTCTATTTTAAGGTCATCTATCTCGTTTCTCAATTGGGAGAGAATCTTGTAGATAATCTCCCTGTCCGGAAAAACATCCTCTCCGCTTCTGCCTCCCCCAACAACAGGCAATTGCTGCGGTGTATCTTGCGGAAGATACTTCATGAGTATATCCGGAGTTATGGTTCTCTCCTTTTCAAGTACCGACATCTGTTCTGCCACATTCTTCAGCTGACGTATGTTTCCCGGCCAACGGTAGTTCTCAAGAAGATGCACGGCATCTGCGGTAAGTCTTACAGAGGGCATCTTGTACTTGTCTGCAAAATCTAGCGCAAATTTTCTAAACAGATTGTGTATATCCTCTCTCCTATCCCTTAGAGCCGGCAGCGTGATTGGCACAGTATTAAGCCTGTAATAGAGATCTTCTCTGAATTTACCCTGTCTTATGGCATGCGGCACATTGACATTGGTAGCTCCCACCACCCTAACGTTGGTCTTTTGCACCTTTGATGAGCCAACTTTATAGAACTCTCCGCTTTGCAGCACTCTTAACAGTCTTACCTGCGTTGAAAGCGGCAACTCAGCAACCTCGTCCAAAAAGATGGTTCCGCCATCGGCAACCTCAAAATACCCTTTTCTGGTCTCCTGCGCGCCGGTAAATGAACCTTTCTCGTGTCCAAAAAGCTCGGAGTCTATGGTACCCTCCGGTATTGCTCCGCAGTTTACGGCTATATATGCGTTGTGCTTTCTGGAGCTGTTCTGGTGTATAATCTGCGGTATCACCTCCTTGCCCACACCGCTTTCTCCCGTAACCAATACAGAGAGATCCGTTGGTGCAACCTGAACGGCAATCTCAACAGCTCTGTTGAGGGCAGGGTCATCTCCAACTATTTCGTATCGTTGTTTTATATACTGTAAATCCATGTCTGCAAAGTTACATTTTTTTTACTTCTTCCCATTACAATATGTTATTGAGTAATCGCAGCGATTACCTTTTCTGCAAGCTTCTTGCTATATTTGTATCTGATTATAACAACGCTGTCTAATTTATGTTGCAGATATGAAAATATTAGTTTTAATACCGGCCAGATATGCTTCATCGAGATTTCCGGGCAAACCTCTTGCCGTAATAAAGGGCAAAGCCATGATACATAGAGTGTACGAACAATCTGTAAAGGCTTATGATGATGTATGTGTGGCAACAGACGACCAAAGAATCTATGACAAGGTAAAGGAGTTTGGCGGCAAGGTGGTAATGACCTCTACAGAGCATCAAAGCGGAACGGACCGATGTTTGGAGGCCTTGGAAAGATTCTCCGCCGAGACCGGTCTGCATTATGATGCTGTAATAAATGTACAGGGAGATGAACCATTTATAAAGCCAGAACAGATAAGGCTTGTAGGGGAGCTGCTTTCCGGTGATAATGCAGATATAGCAACTCTTGTAATGCGTATAAACAGCGTTGGAGAGTACAATAATAGCAATTCTCCAAAAGTTGTAATAGATAAAAACGGTTACGCACTCTATTTCAGCAGGGCTTCTATCCCGTTTTTAAGGGGTGTTGAGGCAACAGACGAGATACTGAGGAACGGTACATTCTTCAGGCATGTTGGTATGTACGGATATAAGTCTGATGTGCTGCAGAAGATCTGCTCTCTGCCTCAAAGTTTTCTTGAAACAAGCGAGAAATTGGAGCAATTGAGATGGATAGAGAATGGATACAGAATTAAGACGGCTGTAACAGACAGCCAAACTCATGCTGTTGACACTCCGGAAGATTTAAAATTCCTTAACGAAACCGATTTATATCTGTAAAAATGGCTTCTTTTTTGTTGCCTTGATTTTTATAGCTTCTAATTGTGGAAAATATTGACTATATTTGCGCAAATTTGTAAAACACATTTCAATTATATAAACAATGAAAAAATTATCTTTCAGATTTCTAAGTCTCATGGTTTTGAGCTTAGCGCTTGTTGCTTGTAGCAATCCATCAAAGATGGCTAAACATGCAAGCTTGGTTACAACTGATTGTGACCCAGAGGTTCTTGAGGCTGTTGCCGGTAAGATTGATGCAACATACTCCATCTCTTTCCCTGCTAAATACTTTGTTAAAAAAGCTATTTTAGAGGTTACTCCTGTAATGGTTTACCAAGGTGGTGAGGTTGCAGGCGAACCTTTTGTCCTACAGGGAGAAAAAGTTCTTGAGAACTATACAACTGTTCCTTTTGAGCAGGGTGGAACCTATAAGAGGGCTACCTCTTTCAATTATGTACCCGGTATGGAGAAAGCTGTTCTTGAGCTTAGAGCTACCGTTTACAACAAGAAAAAGAGTAAAAAATTTGTTTATCCTGCACCTTTCAAGATTGCAGATGGTACAAACACCACTTATATGTTAGTTTGCACAGAGGGCACTCCTACTTTTGAGGCAGATAAATATCAGAAGATTATCAAAGAGCAGAAAGAGAGCCAGATTCTTTATGTAATTAATCAGGCAGAGGTTAGAAACAGCCAGCTTACAAAAGAGGAGATTAAAGAGTTTAAGAAGTTCCTTGAGTCTGTTGCAAACGACGAGAGAAGAACTATTACCTCTAACGACATTATAGCTTACGCTTCTCCAGACGGTAAAGAGGCTTTTAATGCTTCTTTGTCTGAGAAGAGAATGAAGACAGCTACAAACGCCTTCCAGAAGAAAATTGCAAAGAAAAACCAGACCGCTATGAATGCAGATCTTAACGCTTCTCACGTTAATGAGGACTGGGACGGCTTCCAGGAGTTGGTTTCCGCTTCGAACATTGAGGATAAGGAGCTAATTCTAAGAGTGCTTTCAATGTATTCAGATTCTGATGTAAGAGAGCAGGAGATTAAGAATATGTCTACCGTATACAAAGTGTTGGCAGACAAGATTCTTCCTCAGTTGAGAAGAGCAAGGTTTATTGCAAACGTTGACTATAAGAACTGGACAGACGATGAGCTAAACGATCTGATGGCTAACAATATTGATGAATTGGACGAGGAGGCATTGCTTTATGCTGCTGCAAATCTTAAGAAAAACCCTGCCGACAAGATGAAACTATATGAGCAGGCTGCCAAGAAGTACAACAGCAGTCGCGCATACAACAACATGGCTGCCCTTTATCTAAGACAAGGTAAGACTGCAGAGGCTAAGAGCGCACTTGACAAGATGACTGAAAAAACAGCCAGCTACTATAACAACATGGGTGTTGTTGCTATGCAGAAGGAGAACTACAAAGCTGCTGCAGATTATTTTGCACAGTCAACTCTTCCGGAGGCTAAATACAATCAGGCTGCATTAGATATTCTAAACGGTAAATATCAGCAGGCTGTTGCAGCCCTTGCAGGCACAGGTGCAGAGAATGAGGCTCTTGCTTACCTATTGGTTGGTGAGAATGCAAAGGCAGGTGCTGCTATCCACTGCAAATGCCCTAAATCTAACTATCTTAGAGCTATCGTAGCCGCTCGTGAGGGCAACTCTGCAGCTGCTAAGGAGTATATAGAGAAGGCATCTAAGGATGAGAAGTTAGCTAAGAGAGCTACAACAGACATAGAGTTTGCAAAACTATAAAAATTATATAGAAAGCATCTGCAAACGTTACGCTTACTTTGCAAGTCTTGCATTTGCTCCCTATATGATTCAGACCCTTTTCCTTAAACCAGATGAGCAGAGTCAAACTTGTTTGAGCTATGCCATGGCAAGGAGAAGTTGCGCGAAAGCGAACAATTACAGGGGAGGTCTTACAGGCCGCCCCTGTTTTGTTGTACTGACTTCCAATAGTTTAATTAACTTTGCAATAAAATAGATAAACAGATGAGCAAACTTATCCTATTCACCAACAGCTATCCCTTTGGCAGCGGTGAAACATTCCTTGATGATGAGATTCCCTATCTTGCCCGTAAGTTTGAGGAGATCTATATACATCCGCTGTATCTCCCTGCAAACGCCTCCCCCTGTTCAGTGAATAGTAAGAATTGCTCAAAATTCAAGCATATAAAGATCTGCAAGACGCTTATTCCTTTTGACCATAAAGACAAAAAAGGGCTTATTAAAAATGGACTTAAAATTACTCCTCCCCTGTGGCAGTTTACAGAATTCTTATCAAAAGGTTGTTTGCTGCACCCCAAAAAACTGAGGCTCTTTTTCAACTACGCGCTTATGTACAACTCCATTGTCTCAGATACAACGCTTGTCAACAGTATTGTGCATGAACTAAAAGAGTGCAGTGCGGCATATTTCTATTGGGGAGACAAATCTGCCCTGCTTATTCCCAAGCTAAAGAGAATGTTACAGCATGAACCGAATGGAGCTGTGGGCATGATTCCAAAGTTTGTTGTACGCTTTCACGGATCTGATCTGTATGAGGAGGTTAAAGGCTATCTACCGTTCAGAGGCTACCTTCTCCCTCAAATAGACTGCGCTGTAACCATTTCAGAAAACGGAAAAGAGTATATTAAAAAAAAGTATCCCGATACCGCTCCCAAGCATGTCTGTACATACAGATTAGGCAG
>CAVHKR010000034.1:0-10977 GCA_963636615.1 Acutalibacteraceae bacterium
ATCTTAACCTGTCCCGGATAAACCATCTCGTCCTGAATCTTCTTGGCAATCTCAATTGAAAGATTCTCTGCCTCCTGATCTGAGACCTGTTCGCTTCCTACAATGACTCTCAGTTCACGACCTGCCTGAATGGCGTATGTCTTGGTAACACCTGGATAAGAGAGAGCTATGTTCTCCATATCTTTAAGCCTCTTTATGTAAGACTCTATAACCTCTCGCCTTGCTCCGGGACGGGCCCCCGATATGGCATCGCCCACAAGTACAAGAGGGGAGATGAGGGAGATCATTTCAACCTCTTCGTGGTGCGCTCCAATTGCATTGCAAACCTCAGGCTTCTCTTTATATTTTTCTGCTAATTTCATTCCTAAAATTGCGTGAGGCAATTCAGGATCTTCATCAGAAACCTTTCCTATATCATGCAGCAATCCGGCTCTTTTGGCAATTTTTGGATTAAGTCCAAGCTCAGATGCCATGGTAGCACATATGTTGGCAACTTCTCGTGAGTGCTGCAACAGATTTTGTCCGTACGATGAACGGTATTTCATACGCCCAATCAGCTTTACAAGCTCTATATGAAGACCATGAATACCTAAATCTATACAGGTTCTTTTACCTGTTTCCATTATCTCGTCCTCCAACTGCTTCTGCACCTTTGCTACAACCTCCTCTATTCTTGCAGGATGGATACGTCCATCTGTAACAAGTTGGTGCAGAGCCAATCTTGCAACCTCTCTTCTAACAGGGTCAAAAGCAGACAAAAGGATAGCTTCCGGTGTATCGTCTACAACAATCTCAACACCTGTGGCAGCCTCCAGAGCCCTAATATTCCTACCCTCACGTCCTATGATTCTGCCCTTTATCTCGTCGCTCTCTATATTAAAGACTGTTACGGCATTTTCAATGGCAGTCTCTGGAGCTGTTCTTTGAATAGTATTTATAACTATACGCTTGGCCTCTTTAGAGGCTGTAAGTCTAGCCTCATCCATAACATCATTAATGTATGACATTGCCTGGGTCTTTGCCTCATCTTTCATCTGCTGTACCAACTGGGCTTTAGCCTCGGCAGCTGTCATTCCGGATATAGACTCTATCTTCTCAATGGCCTCCTGTTTAAGTTTGTCGTACTCCTCTGATTTCTGGTTTACTATCTCAACCTGTTTCTTTAAGTTTTCCTTTACTGCATTTGCCTCCCTCTGCTTGTCGGATAGTTCCTGTACCTGTTGGTTTACAGTAAGTTCTTTCTGTTTTACTCTGTTCTCAGCCTGAAGTATTGCATTGTTTTTTTCATTGATAAACTGTTCGTGCTCAGCTTTCAATTGCAGAAATTTCTCTTTTGCCTGAAAAATCTTGTCTTTCTTAATATTTTCGCCCTCTTTCTCTGCATCTTTCAGTATCTGCTCCTTCTTCCTCTTTAGCACTACGTTATTCATAACATAGTATCCTATGGCGCATCCTGCAATTATTCCAGCTAAAGAACAAATAATGATAATAACTGTGTCCATAATTGTATTTAAAACTGTTAGTTAGGTATATAAAAAAGCTGCCAGACAAAGCTGTTTTCAGAAAACCTGAAAAATAAAGTTTTGGGCTCCGGTTGTAGAATCAAACTTCCAACGTCCCGATAAACGGAATCCCCTTACGGGTCACCTAGGCCTGCCTTCATCTGTCGGTCGCCCGGGATAGTTAAAAAATGTTGATTTTCGCAAAGAGCAATTGTCTGACAGCTAAAAGTATTTGTAAGAACCTATCTAATCCTCTCCCTTCTCCTCTTTATTTAGATAATCGGAGAGAGTAGTATCTATTTTATCCACCTCCTCTATCATAGCAGAATAGTCCCTGTTCTGTTCAAGTTCTTCCAATTTTATTGCCATTGAAAGAAAACTCATTGAGAGTATATCCTGAATATCTGCCTTGTTGTAGTTGTCTCTGTAATACTCAATGGCAGAATTGATTCTTTTCGCTGCATTTCTGTATAGAGGCTCCTCTTTTACATGAATGTCAAACGAATAGCGCCTGTCTGCTATGATCAAGTTAATACGCTGATTACCCTGCTTATTCATCCAACAAATAAATACATCTGTCTATCTCGGAGATTAAGCTTGCAATTATTCTCTTTGCCTCCTCTTTACTGCCGCCAATAGTCACCAAAGACTCTTTTAACTGCAACTTCTCCTCTTTAAGTTTTAGATTATTCTCCTTCAACTCAAGCTCCGCAAACTTTTTTTTCAAACCTTCAATTTTCAACTTGTAAGTTTCAGTTTTTCTTACTTGTTGCTTAAGATTCTCGCCAAGAATATTGTTTTGAGATTTAAGCTCCTCATACTTGGAAATCAACTCTCTTATATGAGCGTTTAATCTGTTTACAACTATTTCAGCTTCATCTTTCATCTGCTGCGCTTTTCACCGGCAAAGTTAATAATTTTTTTAACACAAACAGGGACTGTTCCAAAAGAAAAAAGTATGGCCGTATTTTTGGCCATACTTTAGTTTTAAAGATGCTTTATAAAAAGGGTAATCGGTATCTTTTTATGCAGTCTTTTATAAAGAATTAATCTCTTTAACCTTATCCATACCAACCTTAATTGCCTCTTCATTCATAGGGATTAGGTTGTGGTGCCTAGCCGGCAAAGATTTTTTCAATCCCTTTATAACGCTCTCCATAGATACAATAGGTTTTTTCTTTAAAAGTGCGCCAAGAACTACCATATTGAATGCCTTTGTATTCCCCATTAGTGCACTCTCTTCTGCAGCCTCTATAGAGCAAACCTCTATATCTTTTCTTGTTGGGTGATGGGTAATTCCGTTTGGATCGTAAAGCAAAAGACCGCCCGGTTTAACCATACTCTCAAATTTATCCATAGACTGCTGGTTGAGGATAACAGCTATGTCAAATTTGCTGAGAATAGGTGAACTAATCTTGTTGTCGCTTATGATTACTGTAACGTTGGCTGTACCGCCACGCATCTCCGGGCCGTAGGAAGGCATCCAAGTAACCTCTTTGTCCTGCATGATTCCCGAATATGCAAGAATCTTACCCATTGAGAGTACCCCTTGTCCGCCAAAACCGGCAATGATTATCTCTTCTTTCATATTTAACTTTTTATAATTTTCAAAATTTTACCTGTCCTTAAGATCTCCAAGAGGGTAGAATGGGAACATATTCTCCTCCATCCATTTATTGGCTTTTACGGGAGACATTTTCCATCCCGAATTACAAGTACCAACAACCTCTACGAATGAGGTACCTTTATTCATCATGGAGTTCTCAAAAGCCTTTCTTATGGCTTTCTTGGTCTTTCTTACAGCTCCGGGAGTCTGAGCAGACTGACGGGTTACGTAGCAGGTTCCCTCCAGCTGTGCAAGTAGTTCTGTAATCTTTAATGGATAACCGTTAAGATCGGCCTGTCTTCCGTATGGAGTGGTGGCAGTTACCTGTCCCAGCAGTGTGGTAGGAGCCATCTGCCCACCTGTCATACCATATATTGCATTGTTAATGAATACTATAACAATATTTTCGCCTCTGTTGCAGGCATGGAGAACCTCAGCTGCGCCAATTGATGCAAGGTCTCCGTCTCCCTGATATGTAAAGACATATCTGTCAGGATTAAGTCTCTTGGTTGCAGTTGCCAACGCCGGAGCACGTCCGTGAGCTGCCTGCTGCCAGTCTATATTTAGATAGTTGTATGCAAATACGGAACATCCTACAGGTGATATACCTATTGTCTTGTCCTGAATGCCCATTTCATCTATAACCTCTGCTATGATTTTGTGAACCACACCATGAGTACAGCCCGGACAATAGTGCAGAATATTGTCTGTAAGAATAGGAGTCTTGGAGTAGACTACGTTTTCTGGTTTAATTATATCTTTTATATCCATATCTTTTCAATTTAATCTGTTAGCGGATAGACTTTTCAAAAGCTTCATAAATCTCCTCCGGAGAAGGAACGCTTCCTCCCATCCTTCCGTAGAAATTAACCGGAACTTTACCGTTGACTGTAAGTTTTATATCCTCTATCATCTGGCCTGCACTTAGTTCTACAGACATTATAGATTTCAGTTGAGGTACAAGCTCCTCTATAGGTTTCTTAGGGAATGGGAAAAGGGTGATAGGGCGAAGCAATCCTAACTTAATTCCATTCTCTCTTGCTATATCTACTACGTTTTCTGCCAGACGAGACATACTTCCGTATGCAACTATCAGATGCTCTGCATCCTCTGCCTTGTAGGTAGTCCACCTTGCCTCTTTCTCCTCTATCTCTTTATATTTCTTCTGGAGATGAATATTGTGTGCCTCCTGTACCGGTGCTTCGAGGGCAAGAGAGGTAACAAGGTGGTATTTTCTGTTGGGTTTCTTACCGCTTGTATTCCAGCTTCCGCTTATCTTTTCTACCTCTTCTTCTGTCCATCTCGGTTTAGGGTCTCTTAACTCAACCTTCTCCATCATCTGCCCGATAACACCGTCCGAAAGGATGATTACAGGAGTTCTGTATTTGAAGGCAAGCTCAAATGCTGTGTCAACAAAGTCGTACATATCCTGTGCAGATGCAGGAGCAAGCACTATCACTTTGTAGTCTCCGTGACCGCCACCTTTAACGCACTGGAAGTAGTCTGACTGACTTGGCTGTATGGTTCCAAGGCCGGGACCTCCTCTCATTACATCTACTATAAGACAAGGAAGTTCTGCACCGGCAAGGTAACTGATACCCTCTGCCATAAGGCTTATTCCTGGGCTGCTGGATGATGTCATAACCTTTTTGCCTGTGCATGCGCCTCCGTAAAGCATATTAATGGATGCTGTTTCACTTTCGGCCTGAAGAACAACCATTCCTGTGGTCTCCCAAGGTTTCTCCTTCATTAATGTTTCCATAACCTCTGACTGAGGTGTGATAGGGTAGCCGAAGTAGCCGTCGCAACCATATCTGATTGCTCCGTATGCAACAGCTTCATTTCCTTTGATTAAAATTTTTTCAGCCATATCATTACTTTTTATATCTTAACTCTGTAAACTGTTATTACTGCATCGGGACAAACTGTAGCACAGCTTGTACACCCCGTACAACTATCGGGATTAGCCATATAGGCATAATTATACCCCTTGCCGTTAACCTCTCTTGCCAAAGCAATCGTATTGGTAGGGCAATTCTCTATGCAGACACCGCAACCTTTGCATTTTTCGGTATCAACAACTATAGCTCCTTTTACTGCCATATCTTAATTTTTTAATGTTATTTTATATTGTTTTCAATAATTTCAATTAGCAGGGTGTTAATAAATTCCGCTTACTTGCCATTCAAGAACTCTATAGAACCATTCACCTGCTCTATGATATAGTCCCAACGTATGATTATGCCTATAATGAGCAGGATTCCTATTATGATAAAGCCCTGTACTGTGGGCGACAACTCTTTAAATCTTTTTACAAATCTATTAAAAAATTGCATCATGGGGAATTATTTACTCTTTTTGATTCTTATTCTTGCGTCAACCGCAGTAACAGTCTTGCTGTTTCCTAACAGTGGGTTGAGATCCATCTCCATTATTTCCGGGGCAACCTCGCACAGAGCCGATACTCGTCTTATCATCTCGTTGAAGACGGTCTCATTAACCCCCTCTATTCCGCGGATACCCTTTATAATCTTGTATGCCTTCAGGTTCTTTATCATCTCATCTGCATCCCTGCGCGAAACAGGTGATAAGGCGGAGTTTATATCTTTAAGTGCCTCAATGTAGATTCCGCCCAAACCGCACATTACAGTTGTGCCAAATTTCTCCTCTCGTTTTGCACCTATAAATACCTCTGTACCTGTAATCATTGGCTGAATGAGAATCCCTGTTGTATCGGGAATCTGAATCATTCTGTGAAACTCCATCTTTAATGTGTTGTCGTCAGAGACATTAAGAGCAACACCGCCAACGTCTGTCTTGTGAACAGGCCCTACCACTTTCATTACAACAGGATATCCTATCTCTCTAACCTCCTCTATTGCAGACTCTACATCTGAAATTACCACCTCTTTTACTCTGTTTATTCCCGATGCATCTAATAGCTGCTGTACCTGTAAAGGTGTTATGTATCCATCCGATGCCCCATCTATAACCTCTCTGATAAGTGCTTTGTCTACGGCCGGAAGTTCTATGTGCATCTGCGGTTCTTTAGTCTGAATGGATTTTACAAATGCTTTGCCAAATGCCACCTCGTCTGAGAAAGAGATTCCTCCTGCATTCTGGAACTTTTTAATTGCATCTGCTGCATTGACTACAGATGGCAGTATAGGGTATATAGGCTTTTTGCAGCTTCTTATCTTTTTAAGAAGAAGGTCATATACATCCGATACATCTGTAAGCCCCGGGCTTCCAAAGATAACAGCCACCGCATCTACGTCAAAGTCGTTTTCACAGGCATCAATTATATATCCAAGCTGCTCGGCTGTTCCTGTTGAGAGGAAGTCTATAGGGTTGTTTACGCTTGAACCCACATACAGTTTAGAGAGTAACTCCTTGGCTGCCTCCCCTTCAAATCTTGGAATCTCTATACCGTTGCTGTTGAGTGTGTCTGTAAGCATTACTGCCGGGCCTCCGGCATGTGTTACGATTGCTATACGTTTCCCTTTTGCCTTTGGATATGACAAAACAGCACCCATGGTGATAAGCTCGTTTCTGCTGTAGACCCTTATTATACCTGCCTTTTTAAACAGGTCTGTAACCGCCTTGTCAGGAGATGCCAATGCTCCTGTGTGTGATGATGCTGCTCTGCTGCCTGCCTCGCTCCATCCTGCCTTTACAGCAGCTATCCTTGCACCCTTATTTACAAGAGATCTTGCATGCTTGAGCAGTTTTTGAGGGTCGTTGATACTCTCTATGTACAATAGCTTTACAGGAGAACTTACCCCATGCTCATAGTGTTCGTCTAAATATGCAAGGGCATCTTCTACACCAATCTGCGCACTGTTCCCTACAGAGAAGACATGCGCAAACTTAATTCCTGCCTCAACTGCGGCCTCCATTATAAATACAACAGTTGCACCTGACCCCGATATGATATCAATTCCATCGGGAGAAAAATTCTCTGTGGGATGGGTGAATACTCCTGCGTAATGAGGGGTTGCCACCCCAATGCAGTTTGGTCCTATGAGTGAAGCTCCGTTTTTGTTCACTATCTCTACTAACTGCCGTTCATATTCTGCCCCCTCCGGCCCGTCTTCATGAAATCCGGCAGAGAAAATAATGACAGCTTTGCATCCTTTCTTTTCACACAGCACCTTTACTGTTTCCGGACATAGTTTTGCCGGAATAGCCAGTATTGCGCAATCTACTTGCGGTAGATCTTCTGCCCTTTTAAAGGTCTTTTGTCCCAATATGTTGTCGTTTTTAGGGTTTACTACATACAGCTCCCCTTTATAGCCGGTATCTATCAGATTTTTAAGGGCATTTCCACCCGGTTTTGTCGTATCATTTGAACCGCCTATTACTACAATGCTTTTAGGATTAAAGAGTTCTTTTGTCATCATATTTATTATATTTTCCTTAGTGTTTCCTAATGTGTAGGAAATTCGACACAAATATAATAAAATGGTGGCTAAAATCTATATTTAATTACTGTTCTTTTTTTAAATCTTGGTTTTGATTATACTCTGCAATGTAAAACAGATAATGAAAGCCATTGGTATTTACCTATAAAATAATGTTTTGGACAACTGCGAACGGCAGTCTCATGTTAGAATTTTTCAATTAAATGAAAAACATCTTTAAACTGATTAAACAGTTTGCTATATTTGCTAAATTTTAATAGTAGGTAGGATATGAAGAATAGCAGGATTTTGATTAAAAATGCGGTCCTAAATGATAGAAGATGTGATATTCTAATAGATAACGGGATAATTGATACTGTAAAAGAGGATGCTTGTGACAGTGTAGAGTGGCTGAGCGGTGTACTTGCCATGCAGCCGCGGGTTATAGATGCTGCCGGAAAGTATATAATCCCCGGATTTGTAAATATGCATACACACTCTGCCATGACGCTGATGAGAGGGTTATGTGAAGATGAGAGATTGCAGACATGGATAGATGCAATATGGAAGGTGGAGGAACGATTAGATGACGAACTTATCTATTGGGGTACAAAACTTGCCTGTGTAGAGATGCTTAAAACCGGCACAACAACATTCAATGATCAGTATTGGAGAATAGCTGTTGCAAAAAAGGCGGCTGATGAGATGGGACTTAGGGGGGTGCATTCATACGTATTCCTTAACCACTTTGATAAAGATGTGGCGCAGAGGCAGAAGAGCGAGTGTGTAGAATACTACGAGCAGTTTGCCAAAGAGGGTAAATTGGACAGGTTTACGGTCTCTGTTCATGCTATATATACTGTTGATGCAGACACAATAAAGTGGGTATCTGATTTTGCAAGGCGTAACAATCTGCTTTTGCATGTACATCTTGCAGAGACTCAAAGGGAGTATGATGATTGCATTGCCAAATATGGAATGACTCCAACTGCATATTTGGAAAGTCTTGGTGTTCTGGGTCCTGAGGTTCTTGCGGCGCATTGTGTTTGGTTGTCGCCTAAGGATATAGAGATAATGGCCAAATATAATGTAAAAGCTGTTCACAATGTTAATTCAAATCTTAAACTGGCAAGTGGGTATAAGTTTAAGTATCAGGAGATGAGAGATGCTGGTGTTACTGTCTGCATAGGGACAGACGGTGCGGCTTCCTCCAATAATTTGGATATGTTAGAGGCTATGAAGACCGCTGCCATGTTGCAAAAGGCGTGGAGAAAGGATCCAAAAGCAATGCCTCTTAATGAACTTATAGATTGTGCAACGGTAAATGGGGCAAAATCTCTCAGATTGAATACAGGTGTAATAGCTCCCGGATCTATAGCAGATTTTTGTTTGGTTAATGTGAATGATTATGCATTTACACCGAATATAAATTTTCTTGCAAATCTCGTATACTCTGCAAATTCCTCCTGCATAGATACTGTTATATGTAATGGCAGGGTTTTAATGAGAGACAGAAAAGTAGAAGGGGAGGAGGAGATTTATGAAAATGTAAATAGAATTTTCAGAAGATTATTATAATTTGTATCCCGACTGACAATTTTTTGTAAATGTGTGTCGGGAAGAAAAATAAATTGTTATGGATGAAAGATTAGTTAGAATAGATGAGTCTGCCTCGTTTATTAGGGAAAAGATAGGCGGTAGAAAACCTTTTGCATTGGTGGTTTTGGGCAGCGGACTTGGAAAATTGGCAGAAGCTGTTGAGAATTCGGTTGTTATACCTTATACAACAATACCTCATTTTGCAAAATCTACGGCAGTGGGTCACAAAGGCAATCTTATTTGCGGTGAGCTTGGCGGTAAGTTTATATGTGCCATGCAGGGACGTTTCCATTACTATGAGGGTTATCCCATGGAGCAGGTTACATTTCCTGTTAGGGTTATGAAACGTTTGGGAGTTGAGTATATGTTTGTTTCCAATGCTGCCGGTGGCGTAAATTTTGATTATAAGGTTGGAGATCTGATGATTATAAGGGATCATATAAGTCTGTTCCCTAATCCGTTAATAGGTAAAAACTTAGATGAGTTAGGACCAAGATTTCCGGATATGACACGCCCTTACGACCTTAATCTTATAAGGCTGATGGAGAGGATTGCAGAGGAAAAGGGGATTGCACTGCAAAAGGGAGTTTATCTTGGAAGCAGCGGCCCGACATACGAAACGCCTGCGGAATACAGGTTCTACAGAATGGCAGGGGCTGATGCTGTTGGTATGTCTACAATCCCGGAGGTGATTGTGGCCAGACATGCCGGTATTCCTGTTTTTGGGATGTCTGTCATAACTAACGAGGCTCATGACGATTTTGCAGAGGATTATGTAAATGACGGGGATGATGTCGTAAAGGCTGCCGATGCTGCTGCGGATAGGATGGGGCTGCTGTTTACCGCACTTCTGCAGAGATTGTAGCGGTGCCGGATAAAATAAATTAAAGGAGGATGATTAAATTTTTAAGCCTTTCCAGTGGCAGTAACGGTAACTGCTACTATATTGGCAATGAATATACCGGGTTGTTGATTGATGCAGGTATAGGCCCAAGAAGCATTAAGAAGAGGTTGCAGGAGCACGGTCTCTCTGTTAATGATATTGAGTTCGTACTTATTACTCATGATCATATAGACCACATAAAGAGTTTAGGTATATTTGCCCAAAGGTTTAAAGTTCCTGTTTATGCTACGGAAAAACTTCATCGTTCTTTGGATACTCATTTTTGTACACGTTCAAGGCTCTCCGGCTGTGTCCGTAAAACAGTGCTTGGAGAGGAGTCTGTTTATAAAGGGGTTAGCTTTACTCCGTTCGAGGTTCCGCATGATGCAACTCAAACCGTTGGCTATTATATTGATTTTTACGGAGTTCATTTTGTCTTTATAACAGATGTCGGGGCTGTAACAGATGAGATGATAGATTATTGCAGACGGGCACGTGTACTTATCATAGAATCCAATTATGATTTGGATATGCTTGTGAACGGCTCATATACACCTCTGCTTAAAAATAGAATTTTAAATGGTACAGGTCACCTTAGCAATGAGCA
The DNA here is from genome assembly GCA_963636615.1 of Acutalibacteraceae bacterium. Taxonomy (GTDB): domain Bacteria; phylum Bacteroidota; class Bacteroidia; order Bacteroidales; family UBA932; genus Egerieousia. Next base: position 10,601 of record CAVHKR010000034.1, read on the forward strand.
GTGCGCATCAGCTATAAAAAGGATTTATAATCATGATTTGGAGAGTATTTTTCTTTGTCACCTGAGTGAGAATAATAATACTCCCGATATAGCATATAAAACAATCGCTTCTGCTCTTGCCCAGATAGGGGTAAAGATTGGAAGCGATGTTACTTTAGCTACCTTGCCAAGAAGAGAATCCTCTCTTCTCTATACTTTTTAGGGTAATTGACTTTTTAGCCCCATGATTAGTTGTATAAAAAGTTCAAGAACAAGGCTTGCGAAGCTGAATAAACCGGAGTTTACATAGGTAAATGAGGAATTATGAAGCAAGCGTAACGCAGTAATTGACTTTTTAGCCCCATGATTAGTTGTATAAAAAGTTCAAGAACAAGGCT
>CAVHKR010000035.1:0-3818 GCA_963636615.1 Acutalibacteraceae bacterium
ACACTACGATGTACAGCCTGTAGATCCTATTGAGCTTTGGAAATCTGATCCGTTTGAGCCGGAAATAAGAGATGAAGCAATCTATGGACGTGGTGCCAACGATGATAAAGGTCAGCTCTTTATGCATGTTAAAGCTTTTGAATATCTTGTAAGGGAGAACAAGTTGCAGCATAATGTTAAGTTTATATTGGAAGGGGAGGAGGAGATAGGTTCTCCAAGTCTTTCTGCATGGGCAAAGGAGCATAGGGAACTGTTGGCTTGTGATGTCATTTTGGTTTCTGATACAACAATGATAGATGAAAGGGTGCCAAGTATCAACTGTGGCATGAGAGGTCTGGCTTATGTAGAGGTTAAGGTTACAGGTCCCGATAAAGACCTTCATTCCGGCCATTATGGAGGAGCGGTGAGCAATCCTATAAATGTGCTTTGCGATATGATCTCCTCTCTGATAGACAAGGAGGGGCATATAACCGTAGAGGGTTTCTACGATGATGTGGTTGAGTTGAGCACCAATGACAGGGCTTTGTTGGCCAAGGCTCCTTTCAACATTGAGGAATACAAAAAATCTCTTGGCATAGATGAAGTAAGAGGGGAGAAGGGCTATACAACTCTCGAAAGGACAGGGATACGCCCATGTCTTGATGTAAACGGTATCTGGGGAGGATTTACCGGAGAGGGGGCAAAGACAGTTATCCCTTCAACCGCACATGCCAAGATCTCTATGAGGCTTGTGCCTAATCAGGATTGTAATAAGATCTCTGAACTCTTTGCAAAGCATTTCTGTAAGATAGCTCCAAAAGGGGTAAAGGTTGAGGTGTTCCCTCATCATGGAGGCAACGGTTTCTTAATGCCTATATCATCATCTGCATACAAAGCTGCTTCAAAGGCCATAGGAGAGGTGTACGGAATAGATCCTGTACCAAGCCGTGGCGGAGGAAGTATCCCTGTACTTGCAGATCTGCAACAGATTCTTGGTGTTAATCCTCTGCTTATGGGATTTGGTTTGGAAAGAGATACAATCCATTCTCCAAACGAAAGCTATCTGCTAAGCCAGTTCTATAGAGGAATGGAATCTATTGCGTTGTTCTACAAATACTTCAAAGGATAATGAACTATATACAGTTATATGAACAGATAAAGGCTAAAAAGAGTTTTCTCTGTGTTGGTCTCGATTCAGATCCGCTGCTGTTCCCTGCATGTTTAAGTGGGGTAGAAAATCCAATCTATACCTTTAACAAGGCGATAGTTGATACTACGGCCAAGTATGCTGTGGCCTGTAAAATAAATATTGCTTTTTATGAGGCAGAGGGGGTTAGAGGTTGGCAACAGTTGGAGATGACGGTAGATTATATTAAGAGGAACTACCCTAATCTGTTGTTGATTGCAGATGCAAAGCGCGGTGATATAGGCAATACGGCCAAACGTTATGCAAAGGCTTTCTTTGAGACAATGGACTTTGATGCCGTAACGCTTGCTCCATATATGGGAAAGGATTCAATAGAACCTTTCCTCCGGTATCCCAATAAATGGGCAATCATACTTGCGTTAACCTCAAATGCGTCTGCAGAGAATTTTGAAACTCAAGAACTTGCAACTGGAGGGTTTCTTTATGAGAAAGTAATAAAGGATTCTATGACCTGGGGCACCAATGACAACGCGATGTTTGTGGTTGGTGCTACGCGTCCGGACAAACTAAAGGAGATAAGGGGATATTGCAGGGATAATTTCTTTTTGGTACCTGGCGTTGGAGCACAGGGCGGTACAATAAAGGAGGTTGCCGAGAATGGAATGAACGAATATTGCGGACTGCTTGTAAACGCTTCACGCTCAATAATCTTTGCCAGTAAGGAGGCCGATTATGCCATAACTGCCGGCCGTGTGGCAAAGGAGATGGCAGAGGAGATGTCCAAGTATATTTTTTAATGGTTCCCTAACCGTTTTATGTAGTTGAAATTTATAAGACATATCTTATACGGTCTGTTGGCCTTGATTTTTATGATTGGGGAGGCTTTTGCTGCTGAATTATCTGCTGCTGAGGTCTCTCCTCATCGTAAAAGGCCCCTTACCGTGCTGTTTACAAGCGATCTGCACTCTAAACTTAGCAACATCTCACAGCTGAAATCTCTTATAGATAATAGGCGCAAGATTGCAGAGGAGAGAGGTGATGCGGTGGTGGTTGTAGATGCAGGAGACATTGCAATGGGAACCGTTTACAGTACGCAGTTCTCATCCGCTGCCATAGAACTTTTATCCTTGGGGCTTTTGGGTTATGATGCGGTAACTTTTGGCAATCATGATTTTGATTATGGGCTGAATAACTTGGCAAAGATGTTCTTTACGGCAGACTCTGTTGCCAATATGCCCCTTGCCTGTCTGCCTATTGCCACAGGGCATATTAAACTGCCAGCATTTCTAAACTCTAATCTTCTATTTGATAATGAGACACTTAATAAGGCGTTAAAGCAGGTAAAGTCATCTCCCGATACCATAATTACCTCAAATGGGGTTAAAGTAGGCATAATTGGGTCTGTTGGCGAGGACTGCTTCTCTACAATAGCAGACAGCAAAGGGATAGAGTACATTAATCAAATGGAGGCGGTTTCAGATTTATCTGCAGATCTAAGGGAGAGAGGAGCTGATTATGTAATAGTATTGTCTCATTCTGGAACATATCACAAAAAAGGGAGTTTGAAAAGTCCCGATGCACTGTTGGCAAAATCGCTGCATGGCAGGGTAGATGCCATAATTAGCGGACACGACCATATACCGCTTTTCGAGCCGCTGAAAATAGGAGGAGTTGCTGTAGGGAATGCAGGGTGTTATGGTAACTATTTGGGAGAGATAAGGCTTAATGGCAATTCTGTGGAGTATAAGCTATATCCTGTTATCGCATCTGCGCAAAGTGACAGTACAGTTGCTGTGTGGCTTAATGAGCAGAAAAACAAAACAGCCAAGTATTTTGAGAGCTATTTTGGCATAAATATATCTGATACTGTTGCTCTCTTTGATACCGATTTCCTGCAAGGGCGCAATAGCTGCGGTAATTCTCCGTTGGGTAATATTATAGCGGAAGCTTATAGGGAGACGGCTGTTGAACTGCTTAAAAATAAGGGCTTTGAAAATATTGTATCTGTTGTGCCCGATGGAACGGTAAGGGCGTCAATCAACAAAGGGGCTGTAACGTATGCAGATTGCTATGAGATTTTGTCATTGGGCAAAGACAGCAGGGGGCGTGCAGGTTATCCGCTTGTCTTGGTCTACCTGTATGGCAGAGAACTCTGCAACATTGCAGAGCTTACCCCCTCTATAGGTGATTACATTCCCGATGCAAAACTCTCTTTTGCAGGACTTTGCTACACTTATAACCGTTATGCCCTGCCTGTAACTAAGGTTAGGGAGGTATTTATCGGGAAGCAAAAGATTAATAAGAATGAACTCTATCCTGTGGTTGGCAGCTATTACACGGCATCCCTTCTTGGACTTATGGAGGAGAGCTCTTTTGGGCTGTTGAGGGCAACACCAAAGGATTGCAACGGAAATGTCATAACAGATTTGGAAAACTGTATATTAAGAGATTCTTTGGGCAGTGATATAGTAGAGTGGATGGTGTTAGCAGAGTATCTTAACAATTGTTATCAATCTGATCCATCGTTTTGTATAACAGATAGGATAAAACAGATTGCTTTTGAGAAGAGGGCATTGGACAACAAAGACTGCTCTGTATGGCTTTTATATCTCTTCCTATTATCTGTTGTTGTCGTTATTCCGGTTGCTATAAGGAGAATGGTATCAAGAGGATAGAGATTATTGCTTGAGCT
>CAVHKR010000035.1:3828-10577 GCA_963636615.1 Acutalibacteraceae bacterium
GGCGCGTACATTATCACCAATCTTAACAGTTATCTCTGTGTCTAATGGCAGAAAAATATCCATTCTCGAACCGAATTTTATGAAGCCCACCTGAGAACACTGGTTTGCGGTCTCCCCTACCTTGGCATAGCAGACAATTCTTCTTGCAATATATCCGGCAATCTGTCTGAATAGAATATCCGTACCATTATGATTTTTTATGACTATACTGGTTCTCTCATTCTTTTCGGAAGATTTTGGGTGGTTGGCAATGATATAATTTCCGTGGTGATGCTTACAATATACAATCTTGCCCCCAATCGGATAATAGTTAACATGAACGTTAAATATGCTCATAAACACGGAGACCTGTATACAACGCCTTTTAAGGTACTCGTTCTCCTCAACCTCCTGTATGATTACCACTTTGCCGTCACAAGAGGAGACAACCAAATTCTTGTCTATAACGGAAATCCTTTTTGGACAGCGGAAAAAGTTTGTTATAAAGAGAGAGATAACGGCTCCAATGATACATACTATCTTAGATGTGCAGTGCCAACCGCATGTTAGAATAACAATGCCCAGTATTGCAAAGTAGATTGCAAATGTGGTTGCAATTACACCATATCCCTCTTTATGAATTTTCATTGTCTTACTATTAAAGGTTTACAAAAAAATACAGGTATAAAACCGCTACCGGAATGGCCAACAATGCACCGTCAAACCTGTCTAACATACCACCGTGTCCGGGCATAACGCTTCCTGAATCCTTTACACTGTAATTTCTCTTTAACTGAGATTCAACCAAATCTCCCAAAACGCCAAAGATAGTAATAATTATTGATACAGCTATAACATGCACATAACCGATATCCAGCAGCCCGCATAATTTCACAATCACACCTGCTGCAAGAGATGAGAGCACAGCGCCGCAAAAGCCGACCCATGTTTTCTTGGGAGATATAGAGGGGAACAGCTTGTAATTAATCTTTTTCCCAACTGTAACACCAAGACAGTACGCGCCAACATCGCATGCCCAGAGAATTATAAAGATGCTTAACAGTACTTTGCCTGTATAATCTCCGGTGCAGTCTGTTATGACCAATGTTGTAAGAGCAAACGGTACTCCGGTATAGAAGAAAGAGGAGTATGCCCATGGAAGCATCTCATAACCGTTAGGCACTCTTTGTATACCATCACTCTTATGTACGTTGTACTGCTTTATGTATAATGCAGATACCATTATAAACAAGAGAGGAATTACTGTAAGAAGAAGAAAATGAGGGTCTATATCTCTTATTGCAATCATGGCTGAGCAGTAGAAAAGGAACAAAGATGCTGCTAATGAGAGTATCATGGTAACTCTGTGATAGTTTTGCATTCCGCTCAGACCAAAATATTCCTTGGCCGACAACACCATGATAATGGTCATTAACATAAGATAAGACCAGACATTAAAAAGCAGAGCTCCTGTCATAATTATTATGAAGGCAACTCCGCTAATACTTCTTGTTGTAAGATTATTCATTACTCCTGTTTAACCTGATTCTCGCCACTGTCATTTTTGGCTGTCTCATCTTTCTCTTTCTCCTCTGTCTGTTTATCCTTGTTGTCTGCGCCAGGTCTCGGACCAAAGATATTGACTAAATCCTCCTGAAAGACAACCTCTCTTTCGAGAAGCAGATTGGCGAGCTTGCTGAATCCGTCAAAGTGTTCTGTCAAAATCTTGTGAGCCAGTTGGTGAGAACTGTTTATAAGAGCTTTGACCTCTGTATCTATCAGCTCGGCAGTCTTTTCGCTGTATGGCTTCTGAAAGGTGTAGCCACTCTCCTGTGAATCATAAAATGATACATTCCCAACCTTTTCGCTCATACCAAAGTATGTGACCATTGCGTATGCCTGCTTTGTAATCTTTTCTAAATCCGATAGAGCACCGGTAGAGATTTTTCCGTTAACCAACTCCTCAGCAACTCTTCCTCCCATTGTGGCGGCCATCTCCTCCATCATCTGTTCCTTAGTTGTAATCTGCCTCTCCTCCGGAACATACCACGCTGCACCTAAGGCTTTTCCTCTTGGTATTATGGTAACTTTCAGAAGAGGATTTGCATTTGGCAGTACCCAACTCACTGTAGCATGGCCGGCCTCGTGAAATGCAATGGTTCTCTTCTCTTGAGGAGAGATAATCTTGCTCTTCTTCTCCAAGCCTCCTATTATTCTATCTATAGCATCTAAAAAATCCTGCTTTTCAATATACTGTTTATTCTTTCTGGCTGCCATGAGTGCCGCCTCATTACAAACATTGGCAATGTCTGCTCCGGAAAATCCCGGTGTCTGTTTTGCAAGGAAGTCGGTCTGTAATTCCGGAGAGAGTTTCAGTTTGCTTAAATGCACTTTAAATATCTCCTCTCTCTCCTTTAGCTCCGGAAGATCTACATTTATCTGTCTGTCAAACCTTCCGGCACGCATAAGAGCCTTGTCCAATATATCTGCGCGGTTGGTTGCCGCAAGAACTATAACACCGCTGTTTGTACCAAAACCGTCCATCTCCGTGAGAAGCTGGTTAAGGGTGTTTTCCCTTTCATCATTAGATGAAAAACCTCCGTTTTTGCTTCTGGCGCGTCCAACTGCATCAATCTCATCTATAAACACAATACATGGGGCTTTCTCCTTTGCCTGCTTAAACAGATCTCTTACTCTTGATGCACCAACTCCAACAAACATCTCAACAAAGTCTGACCCGGAAATGGAGAAGAACGGAACATTGGCTTCTCCTGCTACAGCCTTAGCTAACAGTGTTTTACCTGTGCCGGGAGGACCTACGAGCAACGCTCCTTTAGGGATCTTTCCGCCCAATGCCGTATATTTTTTAGGATTTTTAAGGAAATCCACTATCTCCATAACCTCAACCTTTGCCTCCTCCAATCCGGCAACATCCTTAAATGTCACCTTTGGATTATTATCCTTGTCAAAGACCTTTGCCTGAGATTTGCCAACGTTAAAGATTCCTCCTCCACCGGCTCCTCCTCCCATTCCTTTAGACATCCTTTTTATAAGGAAGAACCACAACAGCACTATAAGCGCAGGGAAAAGAAGCCAACTCATGATATTCCCAAAATAGTCTATCCTCTTTTCGGTCTTAATGTCAAATCGCTTTTCTGCAGCCAGATTCTCTCTGGCTTCAACCAACGCCTCGTCAGATTTTATATTGAATACAAACTGCGGACTGTATTTAGGTTCTTTGCCGCCAAAAAGATTCACATACTTCTTTAGGCTGTCTTTCTTTATAGTAACCTCTGCGATATCCTTGTTTACCACATATGTAATCCTTTCAACATCACCCTGAGGTATCATATTGTCCTTAACCTTGTACCATTCTGTTTCCTGCGGATCTCCGCCTTCATACCCAAAAAAATACATATAGCCTATGAAAGCTATAAGAGGTAGATAAATCCAAAAGATTACATTAAATTTTGGTGGTTTTATTTTATTGTTTTGATTAGGGGTTGTGCTCATAAGATAAAATTAATCCTCATACTCTTTTTTTATGGCATCAGCCCAGAGATCCTCCAATCTGTAGAACTCTCTGTAGTCTGTCTGAAAAATGTGCACAACTATGTTGGCGTAGTCTAATATTACCCAAAAGGCATTCTCTTGCCCCTGTTTTCTAACCACTTTTGTCTCACATTTTTTTATCATTTCATCCTCTACATTGTCTGCAATGGCTGCAACGGCAGTTGTAGAATCTGCATTGCAGATGACAAAATGATCACATATTGCTGTTCCTATTTTTGTAAGATCCAATGAGCAGACCTTTTTGGCTTTCTTGTCTAACATTGCTTCCACTATGGTAGCAATCTCTTTCTCAACACTTACAACCTCCTTTGGGTTCTCTTTTTTATTTTTGACAGAAGAATTTGTTGTCACTTTTCCTTTATTTAAACTTTCATACTATTTTTGCAAGAACAAAGATACTGCAAATTTTTAGCCAATAAGCATAATGAAAAGAAATCTTACAATAAATTGGTTAGATATAATAGATTCTACAAATTCAGAAGCATTCCGCAATCTGCATAATGTATTACAAGATTCTGTATGGTCTGCAGATTTCCAGACTGCCGGAAAGGGGCAAAGAGGGAATAAATGGTACAGCGAGAAGGCTCTAAATCTTACATTTTCAATTCTTTTAAAGGATGTGCAGCTTAAACCGCAACAGCAGTACTACATCTCAATGCTCTCTGCATTGGCTGTGGCAGATTATATAAAATCAAAGGGGATAGATGCTAAAATAAAATGGCCTAATGATATATATGTAGGTGATAAAAAGATCTGCGGAATGCTCATAGAGAATATACTTGGGAGTGACACTTTGTCAGCCAGTATTATTGGAATAGGGCTGAATCTTAACCAGCTTGAATTTGACAGCTCTCTGCAGAATCCCACTTCGCTTCTAATAGAGATTGGAAACAGATTCCACAGTGAATACTCATTTGCAGAGTTAGACAGGCACAAAGAGCTGGAAAACCTCCTTGATTGTTTTTTTGATCTTTATACCTTGCTGAATGTAGAGGGGGGAAAGGAGATGTTTGTAAAACGGTTCGAATCCCTTATTTACAGGAAAAACGAGTGGCACAACTATGAGGAGATTAATGCTATTTCAAATCTTAACCATCCTGTTGAAACCATTGCCGGCAATAGGATCAGGGCAAGAATCACAGGTATAGATGACCAATATAATTTAGTGTTGGAGCATGAAACTGGGGTGGTAAAGCATTATGCCTTTAAGGAGATTAAGTATATATTATAGACAGGAGGATGACTACAAGAGTCATCCTCTCTATCTTATAAGAAGTTGTATAGAAAGTGGAATTTCAAGGCTTGCGAAGCTGAACAAACCGGAGTTTACTTACGTAAATGAGGATTTGTGAAGCAAGCATAACGCAGAAATTACCCTTTTAGACAACTTCTTGTTATTTTTTCATAGTATCTATAACAGCCAACGGATCTTTGGCGCCAAACACTGCGCTTCCCGCAACCATGATGTCTGCTCCAAGCTCATAAAGTCTGCCGGCATTCTCTGCATTAACACCTCCGTCTATCTCAATAAGGCAGTTTGGATTCAATCTGTTCCTCATCTCATTCATGCGAGATAGCTTGTTGTATGTATTCTCTATGAATTGCTGTCCTCCGAATCCCGGATTTACAGACATAAGTACCACTATATCTGTGTATGGTACAATATCTTCCATAAGTGATACAGGTGTGTGCGGATTAAGCACAACTCCTGCTTTCATACCATGCTCCTTAATATTCTGGAGTGTTCTATGAAGATGGGTGCATGCCTCATAATGTACGGCCAACCAGTTAATCCCCAATTTTGCAAATCTCTCTATGTACCTGTCGGGATCTACAATCATAAGGTGAGCCTCCAACGTTTTTTTTGCATGTTTTGCAATTGCATCAATCACAGGAAAACCGTACGATATGTTTGGAACAAACACACCATCCATAATATCCAAATGGAAAATATCGGCATTGGAATCGTTTATAACATCTATCCATCTGTTCAGCTCTCCAAAATCGGCAGAGAGCATAGATGGCGCTACAAGTTTTTGTTTCATCTATTGAATTCGATTATTTGATATTCTTTATAACCTCTACGAGCAGTTTCCTGAATTTCTCAACGCTTGCAAGTTCTAATTTTTCTCCAGGAGCATGCACGCCTCTCAATGTAGGACCAAATGAAATCATATCCAATTCCGGGAATTTTTTAAGGAAGAGACCGCACTCCAAACCTGCATGGATTGCCCTTACAATCGGCTCTGTATTAAACAACCTCTTGTATGCATCCTTTGTTATCTTTAGTATCTGTGAATCGAGGTTCGGCTGCCAGCCCGGATATTCCCCCTCGTGAGTTACCGTAGCACCTGCCAAAGCAAACACAGCTTCAACCTGTTCTGCAGCAGACTTCCTACAGCTGTTTATTGCACTCCTTTGGCTTGTTCCTATCCTTATTACACCCCCTTTCTCCATCTTTATTGATGCAAGATTTGTAGATGTCTCTACAATCCCTTTTAGCTCTGCACTCATGGCAAGAACTCCGTGCGGAACTCCGTATAGAGCGTAAACCAATGCAGCGGCCGTATCGCTATCTATTGCAAATTTCGGATATGGGTGCTCTTTTGAGGCTTTGTTCAGCAGTGGAGTACACTCCCCTGTTACATTAGGGTCTGTTATATGGTATTCGTTAGAAACCTCCTTGATTACCTCTTTAAACAGATTCTTTAAAGATTTTTCATGAGTGCTGTCTATGCCAAGCTCTACCCATGCCTCGCGAGCAATGGCATTTCTCTTGTTCCCTCCCTCTATTCTGTAGAGTTGTATATCACCAAATTTATCAAAGGCTCTGTAGATAAATCTTGCAAGTATCTTAATGGCATTCGCCCTTCCTTTGTCTATATCATCTCCGCTGTGTCCGCCTATAGCCCCACAAATCTTGAATATGTAACGAGTGTATTCTTTTATTACAGGCTCCTGTTCGTAGTGGAACTTGGCAGTGGTGTCTATTCCGCCTGCACAGCCTATGAACAACTCTCCTTCATCCTCGGAATCGAGGTTCAGAAGATATTTCCCCTCAAAAAATCCCTTCTCAAGAGCAAATGCGCCATCCATTCCGGTCTCCTCAGATACCGTGAATAGCGCCTCCAACTTGCCGGTTTTTATGCTGTTATCAGACAATAACGCAAGTTGCGCAGCCATTCCTATTCCACAAT
>CAVHKR010000036.1:0-10572 GCA_963636615.1 Acutalibacteraceae bacterium
AATCGAACTCCTATTTAGAGATTGAGAATCTCTTGTCCTAACCGTTAGACGAATCCCGCAGATTGGGACTGCAAAGATAGTAATATTTTTGCAATCCCCAAATTTATTGTTGCTTTTGCGCAACTTTTTCTCGCCAAGGCATAGTTCAAACAGGTTTGGCTATGCCCTTTTGGCTTACGGAAAAATAGTAGTAAAAATTGCTATTTATCGGAATCAAGCCTTTTTGCAATCTTGTCTGCGAGGAACATATAGTGCGCTCTTGTTACCCCGGTAGAGGAACTTGCAAGCGAGTTAAATCTCCTCTGCAAATCTTTAAGCTGGGCATGAACGGTTGAGATAATATCTGTGTTATCCTTGTTCTCGTCCCCTTTCTTGTAGAACGGGCCTCCTTCTCCGTTATAAACGGCAATGATGGCTGCTACATAGCGTTTCTGCAGCAGTCTTTGCAGACTTGCCTTGGCCTGATCCGGACTAACAGAAACTATAACCATAGAATTAAGATCCTTAAAGAATTCTGTTAAGGTATAGGCACTCTTGCCGTTCTTAATCTCATCTTCAACCATATTGAGCATGGCTCTCTTACTTACCATAGATGCAAATACCTTTGTATATGCCTTATCTACAACTATTTCCGGCTTATCTATTGTCTTTGACAGTATCTCGTTTGGAATAAGCCAGGTCTGCGGAGTAAAGAGGTTTCTGTTAAGGAATTCCATTGCCTCTTTCTGTTTTGCTTTTTCTACATGTGTATAAATCTCGCCCGGCTGGTCAGATGTCTTTACATCATAGTAAACACCGCCAACCCATTTTGCGACATGGTTCATATATCTGCCGTACTGGTTTACAACCTCGTTGTACAGTGTATGCAGATTGTCGTAACCTTTGCCCGGGGTTGATGTCCACTCTATAAGGTTGTTCATTATGAACTTTAGGTTCTTAACTCCGTATTCATTTGCCTCCATCTGGTTTGAGCCAAGGTCTTCGGACTGGAATCTTGGGTCGCTCGGATTGCTCTCTGTGCCAAACAACAGCAGCGGGTCGGATGTTTTCTCAATAATCCACTTGTTAAGATGATCCAACTCCTTTTGAGGGTCATCGTATTGGTAAAACCTTCTGTAGCCCCACTCAATGGCCCAGTGGTCGTAAACCCCTATTCTTGGCCACAGTGCAGATTGCTCTATCTTGTCTTCCGGCTGGGCAACGTAGTTGAAACGGGAGTAATCCATAATAGAGGTGGTGTGTCCGTTCTTCTTTACAAATTCAGGGTCTCTAAGCTGTGCTACAGAGTAGTGGGCCGAACCCATAAAGTTGTGTCTCAGACCTAATGTGTGCCCGACTTCGTGAGATGACACAAATCTTACAAGCTGCCCCATAAGCTCAGTGTCAAATATGAGGTTTCTTGCCGCTGTGTCTGCCGGTGATGCCTGAATGAAGTACCAGTTTCTAAGTAGAGACATGACATTGTGATACCAGCAGATATGGCTCTCGATTATCTCGCCCGAACGGGGATCGCTTATATGTGGTCCCATTGCGTTTGCAACGTCAGATGGCTTGTAGACTATTGCAGAGTGTCTTGCATCCTCTAAGCTCCAGGTAGAATCCTGCTCAAATGTTGGTGCTTCAAGGGCATAGATTGCATTCTTGAATCCAGCCTTTTCAAATACAGGCTGCCAGTCATTCACTCCGGCTATAAGGTATGGTACCCACTGTTTTGGGGTAGCAGGGTCTATGTAAAATACAATTGGCTTTGCCGGTTCTACAAGTTCTCCACGTTTGTATCTCTCCAGATCTTCCGGCCTTGGTTCAAGTCTCCATCTTGAAATCATCTTTACAGACTCTACCCCTTGAGGGTTTTTGTCAAAGTCTACATATCTTTCAATAAAGTAGCCTACTCTTGGGTCTTCATATCTTGCAACCATGGGAACTTTTGGAAGAAGCACCAACGATACGTTGAACTCAAAGGTGGCTGTAGGGTTGCTCTCTGTACGGGCGTAGGTATAGACTACCTTCATCTCTGTATTTATAGGGAAGCTCTTTATCCCCTCTACAAAGGATTTGTCCTTTTGCATGGCCCCTAACTTAAAGGTGGTCTTGTCCCTTTTGCCAAAGAAGAGATATTCGGTATCTGACAGGAGGAAATCGGTTACATCTATAAGGATGGTATCCTTGCCGGCAGACTGTGCTTTTACATCAAAGGCTGCAGCTATTGCCTGCATGTTTGATGCTGCAACATTTTCTGCCATATCCCCCTCTGCACGCTCCCTAAGCAGGATATTTTTAAGGAAAATCTTTTTGCCGTCTTGCGATTTTTCAAAACGGAACATCCTGTGTGCTATATCATCTCCGGCATAACCGTCAAACTGGTGGCGTATTCCGGCTGCTCCTTTTGATATTCTCGAAACCATCATCATGTCTCGTCCCAAAAGTGAGTCGTTAAGTTGCAGGTAATATTTACCCTCTTGAACATAGACAGGGGTCATCCCCTTCTTGTACATCTGAGGTGTTTTTACAAATCTTGAAATCAGCGGAATAGCTTTGTTTTTTGTTTTGCTGCTGTCTTTTGCTGCGGTTGAAACCTCTGTCTTTACAGCGTTCCCTTTCTTGTGTTTGCTCTTCTGTGCAGATGCCTCGTTTGGAGCAGTCCAAACCAATGCTGCTGTAAGAATCGGGATAATTAAAAAATGCTTCATGTAAATGATTTATAAGTTTTAGTTAATTTACATCTGGATTTATCTTTCATTAGACGTGTGGGGGAGGCAAAGGTTAAATAGATTTGTTGCTATTTTTTCTTTCAATTAGCAATGCTTTGCAGAACTCCCACAATACCATTCCTGCCGATACGGATATGTTTAGCGAATGTTTTGTTCCAAATTGTGGAATCTCAATAACATAGTCGCTTGCATCTACAACGCTTTGGCTTACCCCCTTTACTTCGTTGCCAAAGATTAATGCTGTTTTCTTTTCTTTTCCGCTTCCCGATAGATCTCCGTACACTGTTTTTGTTGCCTCTTGGAGTGAGATTGAGTTTTCTGCCTGCTCAATGCTTATTATGGTGTACCCCTCCTTTTTCAGCTTTTTTACAGCTTCCAATGTGTCTTGGAAATACTCCCAAGCTACCGAGAACTCTGCCCCTAATGCAGATTTATGTATCTCTGCCGTGGGAGGTGTTGCACAGATGCCGCACAGTATGACCCTCTCCATTATAAAGGAGTCTGCTGTTCTGAAAACAGAGCCTATATTGTGTTGGCTTCTTACATTGTCCAAGATAACGGTTACAGGCAGTTTTCTGTGTGCCTTAAACTCATCTATGGTAATTCTGCCCAATTCGTCGTTGCGTTTTACGCGATGTGTTGATATGTTATCTGCCATATAGTTTATAGTTGCTAATTCAACTGTTTTTCCGTTGAATGACAAGTCGTTCAAAACTGTTTAGCATTTGTGCGTTTTTATGCATATAATCAAAAACATTTCTCACTCCGCGTCAATCAACTGCTATTGCCTTCAATCAGCTTTAAACGGCTGAGTTGTCCCTTTTAGTCTGCTTTGCATCCTAACGGTCAAAACTATTTTTGATTATCTAAATAATTTGGCCACGTTAAAGCCAAAGCAAAGGGGCGACCTCTCCTTATTGGTTGGCCACCCCCCTATCTATACCCTGGTAAATTCTACCTCCCGGTCTGAGGAGTCTCTCTTGGCTCTCTGTTCTCCCTTGGTTCGCGAGCCTCCATCGGTTCGCGGCGATCTCTGTCGCGATTGTCACGTGGGCCTCTGCCCTCTCTTGGGCCGCGATTCTCCCTTGCTCCTCTGCTGTCTCGTCCTCCATCTCTCTGTGGGCGGTCTCCTGCCGGACGAGGACGTCTCTCAGGCTCAACGTAGCCCTCCGGCTTCTCCATGAGCACTCTTCTCGATAGTCTCATCTTGCCTGTCTTAGGGTCTATCTCAAGGAGTTTTACCTTAACCTCATCCCCAACCTTTAGTGCATCCTCTACCTTATCTGTCTTCTTCCAGTCTATCTCCGAGATATGCAGCAGCCCCTCTTTGCCCGGCAGAATCTCTACAAATGCTCCAAAATCGAGAATGGAAACAACTTTACCGTTGTAAACCTCACCAACCTCTGGTACAGTGGAAATCCCTTTTATCCATGCAAGAGCCTTGTCCATGCTCTCTTTATTCAACCCAAAAATATCTACACAGCCAACGGTCTCGCCTGTAGCATCTTTCTCCTCTGTAATTGTAATGGTTGTGCCGGTAGTCTTCTGTATGTTCTGAATGGTCTCGCCCCCCTTGCCAATAACAGCTCCAATGAAATCGCCGGGTATGGTAATCTGAACTATTCTTGGTGCATTAGGTTTAAGGTCTGCACGTGGTTCGCTTATACATTTCATCATCTCACCCATAATGTGCATACGTCCCTGTCTTGCCTGTTCAAGGGCTTTGCCAAGAACCTCGTAAGAGAGTCCGTCTACTTTTATATCCATCTGGGTAGCGGTAATACCGTCTTTTGTTCCTGTTACCTTAAAGTCCATATCTCCAAGGTGATCCTCATCTCCAAGAATATCCGAAAGAATAGCATATCTGCCTGTTTTTGAATCAGAGATAAGTCCCATTGCTATACCTGCAACAGGTTTTTTAAGTTTAATGCCGGAGTCCATAAGTGCAAGTGTTCCGGCACATACCGTAGCCATGGATGATGAACCGTTAGATTCGAGAATATCAGACACCACTCTTACAGCATATGGGTTCTCCTCCCCTTTTGGAACCATAGGTTTAAGTGCCCTGAATGCAAGGTTACCGTGCCCAATCTCTCTACGTCCTACACCCCGCTGCGGTTTTGCCTCTCCTGTTGAGAATGGAGGAAAGTTATAATGAAGGACAAATGGCTCCGTGCTCTGGATAAGTACCTCATCCAATTCTTTCATGTCTAATTTTGTACCAAGGGTAACGGTTGCAAGTGACTGGGTCTCTCCTCTTGTAAAGATTGCCGAGCCGTGTGCTCCCGGCAGATAGTCAACCTCGCACCAGATAGGTCTTATCTGTGTCGTGGTACGCCCGTCTAATCTTATACCCTCATCTAAAATCATATTTCTCATTGCCTCTTTCTCTACATCGTGGTAATATCGTGCTACCATAGATGCTTTCTCCTCTCTCTCCTCCTCCGGCAGTGTGTTTAGGAACTCCTCCTGCAATGCTTCAAACTCCTCTGTCCTCTGCTGCTTGGATGTCCCCTGCTTTGCTATTGTGTATGCTTTATCGTAGCAGTATTCTCTGCATGCCTTTCTTAACTCCTCATCGTTAACCTCATGGCAATACTCTCTTTTAACGGTCTTGCCAACCTCCTCCATAAGTTCGAGCTGTGCCTTGCACTGCTTCTTTATCTCTTCGTGGGCAAACTTGATTGCATTGAGCATAACCTCTTCAGATACCTCTTTCATCTCCCCCTCAACCATCATTATATTGTCTATGGTTGCAGCAACCATAATATCCAGGTCTGCTCCTTCAAGTGCCGAGAAAGTTGGGTTTATGACAAATTCACCATTGATACGGGCTACTCTTACCTCAGAGATAGGACCTCCAAACGGAATGTCGCTAACTGCAAGTGCTGCAGATGCTGCCAACCCTGCAAGTGCATCCGGCATTGTCTCATGGTCTGCAGAGATGAGGTTTACTGTAACAAATGTTTCTGCGTGAAAGTTATCGGGAAACAGAGGTCGTAATGCTCTGTCTATAAGACGAGATACAAGAATCTCATAATCAGATGATTTACCTTCTCTCTTCATAAATCCGCCAGGGAATCTTCCTGCTGCATAGAATTTCTCTTTGTATTCAACGGAAAGCGGCATGAAATCTACATCCTCTTTTGCATCTTTAGCGCAGACAACAGTGGCCAAAAGCATGGTGTTGCCCATTTTTAATACTACAGAGCCGTCTGCCTGTTTGGCCAATTTACCGGTCTCAATCTCAATTTGTCTTCCATCGCTAAGAGCAATGGTCTTTTTTACTACATTCATTGTTCTAAATATGTAATCTGCCTCTCCCTATGAGAGTTTAAAATTAAACGTATCAACAACCCTTTTCGCCGCAGATTACCTTTGTTAGCGCAAAGGGTACAATTTTTTTCAAAATCTCACAAAAGTAGGGAAAATATTGTCATTCAAAAAAATAAATTTATGGAGCCATAAAAAAAGGGCAGACCGTTTTAATGTCGGCTGCCCCTCTTATAGCTATGATTATAAAAAATATTACCAGATGTTCAGTGGACGTCCACTCATAAGCTGTCTTGCCTGAGCCTTTACCTCATCAATAACCTCAGGTTTGTCTACATTGGATAAAACCTTGTCTATCATGGCAACAATAACAGGCATATCCTTTTCAACCAAACCGCGGGATGTAACGGCAGGTGTCCCTACCCTTATACCCGATGTCTGGAATGGTGAACGGCTGTCGAATGGAACCATATTCTTGTTTACAGTTATATCTGCAAGAACAAGGGTCTTTTCTGCTACTTTCCCTGTAAGATCCGGAAACTTGGTTCTCAGGTCTATAAGCATTACATGGTTGTCTGTTCCTCCCGATACTACTTTATAACCTCTCTTCATAAACTCCTCAGCCATAGCGGTTGCGTTCTTCTTAACCTGCATCTGATACTCTTTGAATTCGGGTTGCAGAGCCTCAAAGAATGATACTGCTTTTGCTGCAATACAGTGCTCAAGCGGACCTCCCTGAATGCCTGGGAATACGCTAGAGTTGAGAACTGCAGACATCATCTTGGTCTCCCCCTTAGGTGTCTTTATTCCAAATGGGTTAGGGAAGTCTTTGCCCATAAGTATGATACCGCCTCTTGGTCCTCTTAGTGTCTTGTGTGTTGTAGATGTAACAATGTGCGCATGTTTTACCGGGTTCTCCAACAGACCTGCTGCAATCAGTCCTGCAGGGTGTGCCATATCTACCCAAAGGATAGCTCCAATCTGGTCTGCTATCTTACGCATTCTTGCCCAATCCCACTCTCTTGAGTATGCAGAAGCTCCACCAATGATAAGTTTTGGTTTGTGCTCAAGGGCAAGTTTCTCCATCTCGTCATAGTCTATGAGGCCGGTCTCTTCGTTAAGTCTGTATGCTACAGCATGGTAAAGCATACCTGAAACGTTTACCGGAGAGCCGTGTGTAAGGTGTCCTCCATGTGCAAGGTCTAACCCCATAAATGTGTCGCCCGGTTTGATGCAGGCCATCATGACTGCCATGTTTGCCTGTGCTCCGGAGTGTGGCTGTACATTTGCATATTCAGCACCGAAAAGCTCTTTCAGCCTGTCTATGGCAAGCTGTTCAATCTGGTCTACAACCTCACAACCGCCGTAATACCTTGCACCGGGATAACCCTCTGCATATTTGTTTGTACATACAGAACCTAAAGCCTCTAATACCTGATTAGATACAAAGTTCTCAGACGCAATAAGCTCTATGCCGTTAAGCTGTCTGCTCTCTTCTTTCTTTATTAGTTCAGAAATCTGAAGATCTTTTTTCATTATTTGATTTTTAAATGTTTATATATCTGTTGTATTATAAATTATAATCTATCTACCTGTTTTAATACAGATTGTAAAATACACAATCCTGCAAATATAGCATAAAATCCCCAACGGTACCATATATGCAAAAAAGAAGTTGTATAAAAAGCGAGGATGACCCTTTGGTCACCCTCTTTATTCTTCTAACTATCTACATTTTGTGTAATTGTGCCGTTACCCGGGTTAGATATGGCTTCTCGTGGGAATGGCATAATCCACAGATGAGAATTTGGTTTTAGGATATACTCTTGTCCACTGATGGTGCGTGGAAATGTACGCGCATACTCCGGATCTTTGTTTAATCTTCTGTAATCGCAGTATATAACTTGAGTTTGAACATATTCGCTCTCTTTATCCATGATTATTTTTTCCACAGCCTCCTTGGTTGTTGAAGCTGTCCAATCTTTGTAATCATTTGGAAGAATACGGGTCTTTCTTACCTTGTTTACCAGATCCATAGCCTCTTTAATATTTGCTTCCCCTCCCTTACGGGCCAGGCATTCTGCCTTTATATAGTACATTTCCGGAGAACGCATACCTCCTTTGTTAAGCTCTAAGGCGTAGATGCCGGCATAATAGTGGATACCGGAAGCGGATGTGCGTGATTTCCAATGGGTGAGTAATCTTGTATCCCCTTTTTCAAATTTGGCGGCACGCTCCGGCAAGAGAGCGTAACTTGTATTATTCAAGCCGGCCCATCCGGTAGTAGATGAACCATAGCCATATATATAATTCTCTATATTATTTGTTTCACAATTGATAGCAACCCCTGTTGTGTAGTTTTTAGGATTATCGTAACGTGCTCTGTCTGCCTCATAAAACTCAATCCAGTTAAACAGTTTGTCATTCTGTTCCAAAGCCAGGGATGCGTTCTTTAGGGCATTGTCATAGTCACCCATCGACAGATAGACACGCGCTAACATCCCATATCCAAGCGCTTTGTTAGGATGAAGGATAGATTCGCTCTGTTCCGGGAGATGCTCTATTGCCATGTTTAGATCTTGGAGCATAAAATCATAAATCTCCTGCAATGTTACCTGCGGAGAAAGAGCCTCTATAGAGGCAGAGGTTATTAAAGGGACCGACAACTTATTTTTAGTTGCTTCGCAATACTGGTCGGCATAAAAATTTGTCAGATAAAAATAGTGCATGGTCCTAAGTACTCGGCCTTGGGCTATCAATTGACGGCGTTGAACTTCCGTACACTCTGTTGCATCGGGAACGTACTCAACAATCAGATTCCATGCAAAAATCCCTTCGTAGGCACTAAAATAGGGGTTCTTATCATTGCTGGTAAGGAGATCTATTCTATTTACAGTTTCATCTGCATAATAGTTTGCACGTGTAAGGGATTGGCTCGATACAGCTGACGGTACTTTAAATATGTCTCCTGCCAATATCGCAAGTTGGTCCGGGTCGAGGTGGTGGTAGGTGAAGTTGTTTCTAATGAATGCATTATAATCTTCCCATGTTTTTGGGACCTTCTGTCCTTTGGGGGTATCGTCCAAAAAACTGTTGCAGGCCGAGAGCAACAGTGCAGTCATGACAATAAACAGACTGCTTATCTTTATTATGTGTGTTTTCATATTATTCATCATTTAAAAATTCAAATACAGACCAAATACATAATTTGGTTTAATTTTACCGCCTAAATCGTAATGAGCTTTTTTATCAAATGCAAATACTCCAACATTTTCTGCATTGAGCTGAAGACGGATGCCAGAAAGAGAAAGCCTTGTACACCAATGTGTGGGAACTCTGTACGCTAATGAGATATTACTCAAGCGAATATTGGATGCATCATATACAAACAGATCTGAATATCTGTACAATTCTGAGCGGTGTGTATTATAGTTCTCAGTATCATTGGAGAATAGAAGGCGTGGCACATTTGTTACATCTCCCGGTTTGGTCCAACGATTTACTATACCTTTGGCGGTACGTGTTATACGTCCGTTTGCCATATTTATACCGGGAATAGTATTGGTTCTCAACTTATGTCCTGCATTCATATTTAACATAAATGACAATTCAAAATCTTTATATCGCAAGATATTGGTGAATGTGAGGTTGTGTACAGGTACAGTTGTGCCGCAATACAACAGGGCATCGGAATCACGTGTAGGCCCCGATGTAACATTACCCTCGGCATCGTAGACCTGTGGGTCTCCATTTTCATTAAGCCCGGCCCATTTGTATGCGTAGATGCTATTCAATGGTTTGCCAACCATAGGGTAGCCGGTAGGCATACTTATACGGCTATTCCATAGAGCAGGTTCTATACTTACATGTTTTACCTCATTGTGATTATGTGCATACAATAATGTTGCATCCCAATGGAATGCGCCACTGCGGATAACTCTTCCATTTAAGGTAAGCTCCACCCCTCTATTTACCATTTTGCCATTATTGGTCATAAGTGTAGAGTAACCGAATCCTTGTGTAGGGCTGCCGTTTATGGCGGCAAGCAGGTCAACACTATATTTATTGTAATACTCTATGGTTCCCTGCAGGCGATGCTGAAGTAGTGCAAAATCCAAACCTATATTAAAGGTGGTAGTCTTTTCCCAGCGAATATCCTTGTTAGGCGGAGCGCTTACAAATCCGGCAACACCGTCTACAAGTGTGGAAGCAGAGTAAGAAGCAACCAGATAAGGGGCTGTGTTTCGTCCAATATTACCGCCAATACCGTATGATGCACGTAATTTTAGCATATCAATGAAACTTACATTAAAGAAACTCTCTTTACTGATATTCCAACTTGCGCCAACAGACCATAAAGGTTTGTTCTGATATTTTGAGTTTGTTCCCCACAGGTTAGATCTATCCCAACGAATACTGCCCGATAGAACATATTTGTCGTTATACGTGTAAGAAGCATTGGAATAGAAGGAGACAAAGCGGTTAAGCAGTTCTCGGGAAGAGGCTATACTGTACTGATCTAACTGGGTAAATCCTAATATTCCAGAAAAAAACATCAGATCGCGAGCGTTGTAAGTCTCCCAAATCT